>NZ_RZRK01001419.1:0-654 GCF_003997835.1 Mesorhizobium sp. M7A.F.Ca.CA.004.12.1.1 | reverse complement strand
AGATAAGCTCGACCTTGATGCCCGGATTGGCGGTTTCGAACTCGGCGATCTGCTTCTTCAGGAATTCGGTGCGCGGCGGGCTGGTGATGACTTCGACCATTTTCAGTGTCGAGTCGGCCACGGCATTTCCGGCGGAAATCGCCAGCCCCGCAACGGTGGCCAGCATGACGGTCAGTTTTTTCATGTTCAAGACTCCCATTTTGAACCCGCTTGTTATTTTCTGGCTTTTTCGAAGGCCTGGGCGACGTCAGCCCACAGGTCTTCGACACTCTCCAATCCGACATTGAAGCGGATGGTTCGGGGGCTGACGCCGAAGCGCGCCATCGAATTCAGGCCCGGCGTCTGCTCCAGCGACGCCTTGGCCGGTACGACCAGGCTTTCATGCCCGCCCCAGCTGACGCCGATGCGGAAATATTTCAGCGCGTCGACGAAGACGGGGATGTCGATATCGTCCGTCACCTCGAAGGAGAACAGACCGGCATAGCCGGCCAGCGTCGCCTTGCCCGGGTGGTTCGAATAGATGGGGTGGTTGACCCGCTCGACACTGGCATGCGCCTTCAGCCGTTCGGCGATGGTCAGGCCGCTCTTCATGTGGTGCGGCAGGCGCAGCGGCAGCGTGCGCAGGCCGCGCAGCAACAGCCACGCCTCGAACGG
>NZ_RZRK01001418.1:0-655 GCF_003997835.1 Mesorhizobium sp. M7A.F.Ca.CA.004.12.1.1 | reverse complement strand
GCGGTGACCAAGGCCGGCACGGCGGTGCGGATGCAGGTCAACATCGCCGACCCGTCCGAGGTCGACGGCATCGATATCGCCACCTGCGACGGGGTCGGGCTGATGCGCACCGAATTCCTGTTCGGCAAGACGCTGCCGGACGAGGGGACACAGTATCGCGCCTATCGCAAGGTGCTGGAATGGGCTGGTGAAAAACCGGTGACGATCCGCACCGTCGATGCCGGCGGCGACAAGCCGGTGCCCGGCTTCACCGTCGAGGAGAGCAATCCGTTCCTCGGCCTGCGCGGAATCAGGCTGTCGCTGGCAAGACCGGAGGTGTTTCGTGTACAGATCCGGGCACTGCTGCGCGCCGCGGTGCACGGCAATCTGAAAGTGATGTTTCCGATGATCGCCATTGTGGAGGAATACCGACAGGCAGCGGCGATGTTCGCCGAGGAGCAGACCGCACTTGCCGCGCGCGGCATCGCGAACAAGATGCCGCCGCTCGGTATCATGGTCGAGGTGCCGTCGGTGGCGATCGTGCCGGAAGCCTTTACCGAGGCCGCCTTCTTCTCGATCGGCTCCAACGACCTCACCCAATATGTCATGGCGGCCGCCCGCGATGACGCTGCCGTGGCACATCTCAATTCGGTCCGTCATCCGGCCGTGCTACGGC
>NZ_RZRK01001417.1:0-656 GCF_003997835.1 Mesorhizobium sp. M7A.F.Ca.CA.004.12.1.1 | reverse complement strand
GATTTGGCCGCCACCATGTTCCGGACGCGTCGATGGCCGCGCGCGCGAGAACGCGGTGTTCGCCGCCGGTATCGCGATAGCGGATGACGAAGGGCGCGTCCTTGCGGCCATCATTGGCGACCTTGTCGTGTCCCTGACGGGTGATCGCGGTGACCTCGGCGCCTAGCTTCAAATTGGCGGCGATCGCGGGAAGCCGGCCAAGCGGCGCCAGATAATCGCGCACGATCTCGCCGCCGGTCGGCAGGCCCTGGCTATCCGGCGCCGTCCAGCCGGAGCGGTCGAGCAGCGCCCGCGCCGCCGCATCGATGTTATATTTCCATGGCGAAAACACCCGCACATGTCCCCAATCGAGCAGCGCCGCACCCACGCTTTCGCCGCGTTCCAGGACGAGCGGAGTGATGCCGCGTTCGACCAGATGCGCCGCGGCTGCCAGCCCGACCGGGCCGGCGCCGATCACCGCGACGGGAAGGTTTGCCATCATGTCCATAGGTTCCATCCTTCCGGTATGTTCGAATTATAAGCGCAAAAAAATCAAGCCAGCGCTTTGCCGGCGGCGGGCGCGCAGGCGGCGTCGGCGCAGCACTCGTCGGCGAGGTAGCCGATCAGCGCATTCATGCCGGGATAGTTGGCGCGGCAGATCAGCGTCGTCGCTTGCC
>NZ_RZRK01001416.1:0-659 GCF_003997835.1 Mesorhizobium sp. M7A.F.Ca.CA.004.12.1.1 | reverse complement strand
GGGCATGGTGCTGGCGCTGACACGCAAGCGGCCGGAAAAGCGCAAGCAGGTGGGCTTTGGCCTGTCGCAACGCGCCGTGCCGGCGGAGTGATATGGCCAGAGGCGTCATCCTTCTCGCGGCAGGCGGCACCGGTGGGCATCTTTTCCCGGCCGAGGCGCTGGCGCATGAGTTGAACGAGCGCGGCTGGTCGGTGCATCTGGCGACCGACGACCGTGCCGAGCGTTTCGCCGGCCATTTTCCGGCCGCCGCCGTCCACCCGATCCAGTCGGCGACGATGGGCTCGAAAAATCCTTTTGCCCTGCTTGGCGCCTTCTGGAAGATCTGGCGCGGCGTGCGCCAGGCTTCTGCCGTCATTGGCAGAATCAAGCCGGATGCCGTCGTCGGCTTTGGCGGTTATCCGACCTTGCCGCCGCTCTACGCGGCGACACGGCGCAAGGGGCCGACGCTGATCCATGAGCAGAACGCGGTGATGGGGCGCGCCAATCGGGCGCTGGCCGGCCGTGTCGACGCCATCGCCGGCGGCTTCCTGCCGCAGGACACCAGTGCTGCCGGGGTCAAGACGGTGACGACAGGCAATCCGGTCAGGCCGGCCGTGCTGGAAGCGGCCAGGACGAATTATGCGGCATCGACCGGGGAACAGCCGTTCCGCCTGCTGGTG
>NZ_RZRK01001415.1:0-659 GCF_003997835.1 Mesorhizobium sp. M7A.F.Ca.CA.004.12.1.1 | reverse complement strand
GATTGGCAGTGACCGCGCCATCATGGTGCGGCTGGCGACCGGCATGACCAGCCGCGCCGTCGGCTTCCTGGCCAGTGCGGTGACCATGCCGGACGCCGAAAAGGCGATCATGCTGGCAGTGCCGGCGGCTCAGACCGGGTCACGCAGTGCCGGCGAAATCGCCGCGCGCGCCATTAGCGGCCTCACCGAGGATGGTCATTTCATCGCCTTTGTCGATGCCGGGGGCAACGTCGAGGCGGCCTCGGAAGGATTTTCGGCACTGGGCATCCTGCCGGAGACGCTGGCGGCACTGGTTGCCGACGTCGCAGCCGAGAGCGACCGCATCGTCAAGCGCCTTGTCCCCGGCGGCACGGCCTCCTACCCGGCAGGGCTGGCAAGATTGACCGAGGAGCGGCATCTGCTGGTGGTGATCGACGAGGACCAGCTCGACGACACAGCCCCTGCGGGCGAACATCCTACGCAAACCATTGCCGAGACGGCACCTGCTGGCGACGCGGCTTCCCAGCCGGAACAGGGCCGCGAGGCACCGACCGACGAACCGAGCGCCTCGCAGCCGGCCGGCGACATCGCCGCATCGCAGCATGAGATCGCCGATGCGATCGGGCAGGCGCCGACGGCGGCTAACAGCGATCAGCCGGCAGCAGAGCGCATGCCCGCGC
>NZ_RZRK01001414.1:0-663 GCF_003997835.1 Mesorhizobium sp. M7A.F.Ca.CA.004.12.1.1 | reverse complement strand
GGCGACACGCGCCTGCCCGGCCGAGGTGTCCTTGGTCGAGGTTTCCGCCAGCACGCTGGCGCGCAGCCGGTTTTCGACGATCCTGGCGGCAGCGTCGGGAACATTGGCCATCGTCACCATGCGCTTGATGATTTCTCCACGCATCGGCTTGGTCAGTGTCAGCAGCACGTTGGCCGCCACCTGCGGCGCCAGCTTCGACAACACCATGGCCGCCGTCTGCGGATGCTCGCCGGCCAGGAAGGCACCAAGCCGCGCCGGTTCGAGCTTTTCGAGTTCGGGCCAGATCGGCGGCGGGCCTTCCGGTGCGACCTCGAATTTCTTGTCGCCCATGATCGCGCTCATCTCTTCGGGCGAGAGCGATTCGTTGAGGATGGTGTCCATCCTGTCGGCGGAATCGAGCAATCCCGCCCCTTCCGTGAACTCGGCCTCGAACTCGGCGACGATGCGCTCAAGATCGCTTTGCGGAATCGTCCGCAGCAGGCGGGCGCCCTCGATCAGGGCCTTCAGTTCTTCCTGCTTGAAGAATTTCAGCAGGCGGCTGGCCGACGGCTTGCCCATCGCCACAAGTATGGCGGCCGCCTTCTTCGCGCGGGTCAAGGTCACCGGCGTCGTCATGCCACTCGCCTCCGCTGCCACCGGCAAGCCCCGCAAACCATGTCTAGG
>NZ_RZRK01001413.1:0-666 GCF_003997835.1 Mesorhizobium sp. M7A.F.Ca.CA.004.12.1.1 | reverse complement strand
CTGTTGCTGCGGCCCGGCATGACCGCCACCGTTTCGGTCGTCACAAAACAGGCCAAGGGCGTGCTCACCGTACCCGCCACCGCCTTCCGCTATCGCCCGGCGCAGCAGGCCGCCCGCGGCTGGAGCCTGAGCGACCTGTTCACCGGCCGCATGGGGCGCCCCGGCGGCAATCGCCAGCGCCAGGCCGCCACAGTGCCCACCGACGGCTCGCGCATACTCTACGTGCTGGAGAACGGGCGTCCGCACCCGGTCAATGTCAAGATCGGCTCCACCGACGGCGAACTGACCGAGATCATCTCTGGCCTGGATGAAGGCGCACAAATCATCACCGCGTCGCAGCAGCGGAGCTGATGCCGTGGCTGCGGGCGCGACCCTCATCACCTTCGACAAGGTCTGGAAGAGCTACGGCCAGGGCGAGGCCAAGGTGCATGCGCTGGCCGGCGTCGATCTAGCGATCCGGCGTGGCGAATTCGTCGCCATCATGGGTCCATCCGGCTCCGGCAAGTCGACGGCGATGAACATCATCGGCTGCCTCGACACGCCGACGGCCGGAACCTATTCCTTCATGGGCATCGACGCCGGCCGGCTCGACCGCAACCGCCGCGCCATGCTGCGCAACCTTTATGTCGGCTTCGTCTTCCAGGGCTACAATCTGCTGGCCCGCAC
>NZ_RZRK01001412.1:0-670 GCF_003997835.1 Mesorhizobium sp. M7A.F.Ca.CA.004.12.1.1 | reverse complement strand
GCTCTGTGGTTCAATGGCACGTTTCGTCAGGTGATTTCAGGCGCCGCACTTCAGATGCCGGCGCGCGGCCTCCAGATCCAATCCCGCTCCTCAAGGCTCCGTCCGGCTGAACTGCGAGCGTTCGAAGAACAGCACCACACCCAGGCCAAGAATCAGCGGGATGATCAGGTAGAACAGCCGGAACACCAGCAGCGCCGCCAGCACGCCGACCGGATCCATGTCCGACAGGCCGGCGAGAAACACCACCTCGAACACGCCGAGCCCGCCCGGCGCGTGCGAGATCTGCGCGATCGAGAAGGAGACGAGGAAGACGCCCAGTATGACGAAGTAGCCGGGATTGTGGGCTGCGGGCAGGGCAAAGAAGATGATCGCGGCGGCGGCCAGCAACTCGATCGGGCCGATCAGCAACTGCCGCGCGACGATCGGCAGCGCCGGATAATGCAGCTGAAAGCTGGCGATCTTCAGCGGGCGCAGATGCAGCCAGCTGCCGAAGACATAGGCGGCGACGAGCAGCAGCATCGCGATGCCGGCCGCTTCCGACAGGCCATGATGGGCGATGCCGGAAAACCGGTCGAGTATCTCAGGCTCGAACACCAGAACCAGGCCCGAGGCCAAAATCGTCGACAGCACGAAGGTGATCCAGCAGACCGCCACCAGCACGCCGACATCC
>NZ_RZRK01001411.1:0-670 GCF_003997835.1 Mesorhizobium sp. M7A.F.Ca.CA.004.12.1.1 | reverse complement strand
GGTGTCGCCGCGCCTTCCCGTCGCGCCGCTTTCGGTCGAACGCCACCTCGCCGAACCCGTCACCCTGACCGAGGACATCGAACGGCTGGTGGGCATGCTGGCGGCGACCTTGAAAACCGATCTCGAACGCCGCGGCGAGGGTGCCAGGACACTGGCGCTGCTGCTCTTTCGCGTCGACGGCGCCGTCAGCCGCATCGCCATCGGCACCTCGCGGCCGATGCGCGAACCCATGCTGATCCAGAAACTGTTCCATGAGAGGCTGGCCGCGCTCGAGCAGGATATCGATGCCGGCTATGGTTTCGATCTGGTGCGGCTCTCGGTGTTGGCGGCAGCCACCTTCGACATGCAGCAGGCTGATCTGACTGGTGAAACGATCGACGATGGCGCCGATATCGCGCTGTTCGCCGACCGCATCCGCGCCCGGCTCGGCGAGGGCGCGGTTCTCCGGCCGGTCGCGGTCGAGAGCCATCTGCCGGAGCGTGCTGTCGCCACGATCCCCTTCACCGAAGCGCCGCGCCGGACCACGCCGCCGAAAAAGCCCGGCAGGCTGCAGGCGCCACAAACCATTTTTCCGCCGGAACGGCCAATCCGGCTGTTCCGCTCGCCCGAACCCATCGATGTGCCGGCCACTGAAATGCCGGAAGGACCACCGCTGCACTTCCGCTGGCGG
>NZ_RZRK01001410.1:0-675 GCF_003997835.1 Mesorhizobium sp. M7A.F.Ca.CA.004.12.1.1 | reverse complement strand
GATTAAGACCGTGCTGCTTTATGTTCGTCGTGCGAACCGCATTGATCGGCGGCCCTGCGACCCACCAGCAATGATTCAATCCGATCTCCAAGGTCAGCGCGCCAGCAGCTTCGGCCCCCGCCTCTCTCCTCGGCGTCGCTACTCAAAACAGCTGTGTGCATAAGGGCCGGATGGATCAGACTGGTTGAATGCTCTGGCCGAGGAGAGAATTTCCGGCACCACGTTCAGCCGATTGCGGTGGTTGGAACCAACGGCCTGCTACCCAGTTAGAAAGCCAGCAAGTCTGGTTGTAGCCTTGCCGCCATGTGAATCAAAACCCGCCGACGCTGTCTACGGCCTAGCAGGAGTGGCGACCTTGCAGCGGCGGTGGCCCGCTGGGAAACCGGTGTGCCTGCCTTCGCAATCTGGGCTGCACAGCCGCTGACGACAGCCCAGCAGACACCGTCGCCGACAGCCAAACAACAGGAGATATGCCGACATGAAAGCAGCCCGCATCCATGCTTTTGGCGGACCTGAGGTTGTTTCGATCGATCAAGTCCCCTTGCCTCAACCGCTTGACGACGAGGTTGTGCTCAGGGTTCGCGCCGCGAGCGTCAATCCGATCGACTACAAGATCCGCGAAGGTTCGACGAGCGAAACCCTGCCGGTCACGCTCGGGCGCGACGTGTCCGGCAC
>NZ_RZRK01000140.1:0-10168 GCF_003997835.1 Mesorhizobium sp. M7A.F.Ca.CA.004.12.1.1 | reverse complement strand
CCTTCATGTTGGGCACCAGCACCGCATAGACGGCGCCGGGCGCACGACGGATGCCGGCCATAACCTCCGCCGCATCAGCCATCTGCGGCACCCATCTCGGCGACACGAAGGAGGTCGCTTCGATCATTTGGAAGCCGCAGTCGGACAGCAAGTCGACGAGCCGGATCTTCTCGGCGGTCGGCACGAGCCGCTTCTCATTCTGTAGGCCGTCGCGCGGCCCCATCTCGGCGATGCGAACGAATTCAACCATTCGGGTCGGGCCTCCGCCTCGAGAAAGAAGATCAGATCGCCGTAAAATCGGACTGTGTCAGCGCCGCCGTCGTGAATGTCGGTGACAAAAAGGCCGACACGATCTGTGCTTTTGCTAGGCTAGACATCAGGCTTCTCTTATTTTCCGACCAACCTCACATCGACGGGGTAGATCCCGCTTTCGTTCGCGATGATCGGGTTGATGTCGAGTTCTGAGAGATTTTCCATCCTCATGACCGCGAGGGAGACGGACGAGATAAATTCGGCAAGGGACCGCTTGTCGACTGGCCGATAGTTTCTGAAACCATCGAGGATCTTCGCAACACCCGTCTCGTTGATCATGTCCAAAGCTTCCGCCGGAGAAAGCGGCGCCGCGCGAAAGGTCACGTCCTTAACCGCTTCGACCAGCACACCCCCTGAGCCGAACAAGACCACCGGGCCGAAGACTGAATCGTTGACGGCACCCACGAACAACTCCAAGCCGTGATCCACCATCGGCGTGACGATGAAACCGAAGGTCGTCACCGGGGGAGCCTGGGACGCCATGGCCCTCGTGATGTCATCCGCGGCGGCGCTCGCCGCCTCTCGCGTCACGCCGAGGCGAACACCACCGACATCGGACTTGTGCACGATGACGGACGAGTCCACCTTCACCGCACAGGGCTTGCCAAAACTAGAGACTACCGAACTTACGGCCCCGGCATCGCTTGCCGCCGACCATTCGCCAGTGTCCACGCCCAGTTTCTGCAACATCTCGCGGGCTGTCGTCTCTGCCGATAGCCCGCTGGGAACGAAAACGCGGCGCGCGTCCGGTGCCAGCCTATCGGCATTGCTATTCTGTTTAGAAAGCCAATTAGCCCTTTCAAACAGTGCCTTGGACCCGGTCACGGCCCAATCGATAGAGGGGAAAATCTGGATGCCGCCGTTTCGTAAGATGTCGTGATTCTCCGGCTTGCGATTGCCGTAGCAGCTATGAAAAACCATAGGCAGGCCGCTGGCTTTCCGCAAAGCCACGATCCGCTCGGCCGCCGAATTCTCTGCTTTCAACAGAGATTCATCGAACCTTATGTGGTAGGCTCCAAACAACCCGTTTGTCAGAACGAGCCCTACCTGGGGATCTGACGCCAGAATTTCGATGCATTCGGGGAAAACGTCGGGATAGGCGTCAGCGGCGCTTGCAACATCAATCGGATTTTCGACACTGGCCTCGTCGCCGAGGACACTTCTCAGCTTGGTTTTGGTGTCTTCCGAGAGGGATGCTAGCGGCACCCCCGCCCGTGACAACGCATCAACGGCGAGTGTTGCGTGTCCACCACCATCGGTCAGAACCGCAATCCCGGTTTTTGGTTTAGGAAGTGGACTGGTTGCGAGAAGAGCAGCAACCGGCAACAACTCATCCGAACGATCGACTAGGGTTACGCCCATTTGCGCCAACACCTTTACGGCGATTTCGTCGGCGCCGGCAATCGAACCTGTATGGGAAAGCGCCGCCTTCCGACCCTCAATGGATCTCCCGCCGCGCAGCATCACAATCGGGCAGCTCAGCCCCACGCGTGCCGCCGCGTCAAGGAATCCGCGGCCGTCAAGAAAGCCCTCGTTGTAGATGGCGATTGAGCGGGTGCTTTCACGTCGGGAAAGCTCCTCGATCAATTCGCCATATTCGATATCGGTCTGGTTACCGAGTCCCGCGATGACATCGAAGCCGGGGCCATTGATGGAGCGACTGTCTTCGACGACCGAAAGCACCATGTTGCCGCTTTGGGTTAGAACACTGATTGGCCCACTCGGAGGCAGTTCCGGCAGGCCAATGAGGTCAGCCTGCACAGTGCAGTTCAGCATTCCCGATGTATTCGGTCCAATAATCCGGACCCCGCTTTTCTTTAAGGCATCAAGCAATCTCGTTTCCGCGGCAGAACCCTTGTCGCCTCGCTCACGGAACCCGTGCGCCAGAACCACTGCGCCGGCGATCCCTTTTTTACCGCACTGGATGAGGATATCCGGCACTTCCTCCGCCGGCCGAACGATCACCGCGATGTCCACACATTCGGGAAGGGCATCGACGTCGCTGAAAACTGGCAACTCGAGGATTGTCCCTCCTTTAGGATTGACCGGCAGGATCGGATAGCCGTAGCCGGCGTTCTTCAGCGCCTTGATGATCTGATAGCCGCGCTTGTCAGGGTTTGCCGAGGCCCCGATGATCGCTACAGAATGCGGCTCCAGTACTCGGCTCAAGGCTGTCGCTTCATTTTGGCGGCCTGTGGGAGCTGGCAATTCCGGCTCGCCATAGGCGAGTACGCCGTTCAAGGCCGTTGCTTCATTGTGGTGCCCCACGGTCATTTCTATCTTCCTTCGAAACGGGGCGAGCGGCGTTCCGCGAAGGCGGCGACGCCTTCTGCCCAATCGCTGGTTTCCATGATCGCCAGCAGGTCTTCGGCCTCGGCCCGAAAAAGCTTGTCGGGGCTTTGTGGTAAGTTGATCGCCGCCTTAAGACGAGCCATTGACAATGGTGCGTTCTTGACGATCCGCTCCACTAACGCCGCCGTGCGCTCCTTCAACTGATGCGCTGCCGGAGCCTCGGTTGCCAGGCCAATCTCCAGGCATTCTGCGCCGGTTATCCTGTCGCCCAGCAGCAAGAGTTTGGCGGCATTCCTCAACCCGATGAGCCTGGGAAGGCGGAGCGTCACACCTCCCCCCACATAGGTTCCAATGGCAATTTCTGGAAATCCGAGCTGGGCGTCCTCGGATATGATAAGAAAGTCAGCAGAGGTCGCGATTTCCGCCCCGCCGCCTAAAGCATAGCCGTGCACCTCGGCAATGACTGGCGTCTTCATCGTCTGAATTCGTTCGCACACGCGCTGCCCGAGCATAATATACGCCTCGCGCTCATCGCGCGTCCGTTCGCCGGATTTGTGGACCTTCAGATCAGCACCGGCACAGAAAGCGCGGCCGTTTCCGGACAGGATCACGCATCGGATCTCGGGGTCCTTATCTGCATGGTTCAGCGCATCCAACGTCTGTTGATACAGGGCTTCATTGACGGCATTCATCCGTTCGGGTCGGTTGAAGATAATGTGAAACGCTTGGTCTTCTTGCTTCGTCACGACTTCGTTCATGGACAATCTCTCAAGACGCTGATCCTGATACATTCGCCTCAAATCTATTGCGCGTCCAACATGTTTTGAGTATAGATCAATCGCGAATGAGCAATAATGTTACCCTCAGGCATTTACGGGCGTTCGTCGCGGTCGCGGAGCGTGGCGGGTATACGGCTGCGGCTCGCTCACTGAACATCGCGCAATCGGCTTTAAGCCGAACGATCGTGGAGGTTGAGGAGGAACTGGACACACGCCTGTTCGAGCGCACCACAAGAAGGGTGGTTCTTACGGCATCCGGCGAACAGCTGTTGATGAATGCGCGGCGTGTTCTTGAGGAATTCGACAGCGCGATGTCACGGTTCCAGCTATATCACAGCGGATTAAACGGGGTCGTGAGCCTAGCTGCACTTTCATCTGTTGCGTCTATCATGCTTCCGACATTCATTTCCGAATTCCGGAAAGGCAGACCCAACGTCAGAATCTCGGTGAAGGACGGTTTCGCGGATGAGGTTGTTCGCTACGTGCGCGACGGACAAGTTGATTTTGGTATCACATCCTTCCCAAAGGCAAGCGGACAGCTGATCTGTGAGCAGATCGCGGCGGATACTCTGGTGTGCATATGCTCGAAATCGCACAGATTTGTGGGATTGGAGACGGTGTCCTGGAACGACTTAAATGGCGAAGACTTCGTTGCGTTCGATCCATTGAGCAGCGTTCGCACTTGTGTTGATCGCGCTTTGCAAATTGCCGAAATCCAGCTCGGGACCATCACACAGGCTCGGGACGTCGGCACGGTTGCGGGCCTCGTATCCGCCGATCTAGGAATATCCGTCGTGCCTAGCCTTGTCCTGCCTATGATGCAGTTTTGTGAGATTACCCAAAAAAAGCTGGTAAGTCCCGCGGTCGAACGCGAGATCTATCTTGTCCATGATCCACAGACACCGATTCCTCCAGCCGCTGGATTTCTCATCGAAATGCTGCGGCATGCAGCGATGCATGGGTTCCGAACCCCGAACGGAGCAAGATGGGTGAACAAGCCGAAAGCTGAGCTGGCGAAAAAGAAATAGAAACCGAGCGGGCAAGAGCACCTTCTATCGCGCCACAGGACTTCCTGGTCAGGTCCTGTCATACCATATCCAATCGTAAATATTCGCTTTAGCCCTAGCAGCATGATATTTTGCCCGGCGGGGGCGGCACTCCTGCGGCAAGGGAAGCAGATTAATTATGTTGCGTATCGAAGTTCTTTGTCAGACCCCGTCGGTGAGTTCAACAAGGTTTATATCGAGCACACCAAGATTCGCGATGATCCGGTCGAGTGGTCCAATTTCAATTTAGTGTCACGCTCGCCTTTTGCTGGGCACATGTGCGCCGACGCTTCTATGAACTGGCGGCAGCCGGTCGCGCGCCGATCGCCAGTGAAGGCGCTGAGACGGATCGCCGATCTCTGTAAGATCGAGGACGGCATCCGCGGCCGACCGGCCGAGGACGCCGTGCGATGCGTCAGGAAAATAGCCGCGCTATCATCGCCGATCTCGAACCCTGGCTGCGCCAAAAGCTCGGCTTGATCAGCCAGAAAACCAAGCTCGCCGGGAGATCGACAGCAACGTGGTCGAGCGCTCCTTCCGTCTGACGAGCAAGAGGTTCGCCTCTTTTTGATAAGCGACACCATCTTTCACAAGCGTCGCCCGCTCCCGACCAAGGCATTGCGCGTTATACGCGCTTCGAACTGACCGCAAGAGGTTGGCGTCACGATGAGCCCGAAATAATTGTCAAGAAGTTCGAGCACACGCTTCGGGTCGGACCGCAGTTCTTCCAGACCATACATCTTCACCACATATTCGGCTAATAGTTGCAAAGCACTTTGTTTGTTCGCCCCGACCATAACAAACGGGTCTGCGATACGCTGCACTGTTATGTGATCGAACTGCGCAGAAGCGAATAAATCGAGCACTTCGCCAGCTGTAAAATGAGGATATTCGTGAGGCGTCACGGAATGAGTGGACACCACGTCAGCGAACCAGCGGGCAGTGGGTGAGCCTTCTTCGAAGTCATGAAGAACAAGGATGCCACCGGGCCGAAGAATTCGCGCAGATGCCTGAACAGCGGTGGCGCGCAGAGCGCGCGGGATGTGATGCGTTCCGTAAGCCATCAGCACCCCATCCACCGAGCCATCTCTAATGCAGTACGGATCGGCCGCACTTTGCCAGATCGCAAACAGGCCGTCCCGGATGCAGCGGTCCACCATGAACTGGGAGATATCAGAGTTGATGAACGTCGGGCAGCGCACCTCACCCAAGATTCGATGAGCTACCTTGTTCACATATCCGTCACCAGCTAGCAGATCGCAGATAATCAGTGATGGACTAAGTCCTTCGCAACCATTGGGGTGCATCTTCCCAAGAAGATCCATCACACCTTCGGATCGCGCTAGCAGCGACAATTGAATGCTATCGAGGTAATCCGCCCCGCGTCCTTCCGAGGTGAATTCGTTGCGCGAGAGATTGGCCAGATCGTCGTGGCGGGCGGACTGTTCTGCAACAACTCGCGGTTCGATCGCCATGAAGGCCAATGGGTTTAGCTTTTTTAACAGGTCGAAGTGCGAAGCAATCCCTTGAGAACTCATGCAATACTCCTCGTGACTAGCCGCCCATGAGCCGAGCGATCTTTAGGGTGAGAGCGGGCAACGCCTTTGCCTGAACGCTTGCCGAGCAAAGACGCCTGTAAATCAGTACCCCGATAGTCCGTTGGTTAAATCCTGTGTATCGCGCACCAAGAGACCGGTTTTTAGAAGATGACGCATGTACCTCGAGCGAGGCTTACTCTGGACCTTCCGAATTTGAGGACTTCATGTTGTGCGCCTCTCAATCCTAACCTTCAGGCAAGTCGTCCAACCAGCAAGCGCCCTCAAGGTGAGGCCGAGAGAAGATCTTTCCGATCTTCTCGCAAGTATTGTTTTGATGGTAGCGCATGTATAATCGGGCATCTGCTCCAATGTCGAGGATCTCGATCTTTCCCGTGTAGTGGGACATGATGTATTTGAATGTTTTTTGGATACCGCTGAGACGTTGGTTGATGCCGCGCACAATCTCTATTCCGCTGCGCAGCGAAACCTGAAAATGAGATGCGCCTTTCACCGGCCTGGCTTGAAATAGATAATACGGTCGCACACCCATCTGGTGGCACTTGGCGAAAGTAGCAGCCAAGATCTCGGGATCATCGTTGACATTCGCGAGAAGCACAGTCTGGTTAAGAAACTGAACGCCCTGTGCCCGCAGGAGCCGAATTTTAGCCTCCGCGAGGGCGGAGATTTCGCCAATGTGGTCAAAGTGCGTAACGATTACTGCAGCCTTTCCTGCGTTATGAATCCGCGTAAACAACGCCGGCAGATCCGGGTCATCGAAGCGCTTGGGCTGATAGGCCAGTGCCTTAGTGCCTATTCGGATCGAGTCGACATGAGGGATATCCAGCAAATTGCCAAGTAATTTTTGCAGACTTGCCGTATTGAGAACAAACGGGTCACCTCCTGTTACTAGCACATTTGTAATCTCCGGGTGATTCATGATGTATTTTCTAATACTTTCGAAATCAACTGCTGTCTCATCGGAATTTTTGCCGACAATTCGTTTTCTCAGACAATAGCGACAATATGAAACGCAACGGTCTGTCGCTATGATTAGTCCTGTTTGGGCGTATTTATGCTGAAAACCCGGAAATATCGTGTTATCTTGCTCACCACTGGTATCCAAGTTGCCGCCGCTGTTGAATTCAGCGAATGACGGCTGCACAATATACTTCAGCTGTTCGTAATAACCGCTGTTGATGATCTGTTCGTGGTAAAACTTTGTGACATGGCAACGCATGATGCTGTTGCTTTGCAGTTCGCCCTCGCTAACGACACGCGTCCCCTCGATAAAATTGATAACCCTGGTAGGCGTTCGCGGCTCCGAGTTGGTGCGCGGTACTTGAGTAGCCCAAGTCGGAGGTGCCGCGGAGGGTCCTAGCGCGTTCAACTCACCGGGTTCAATCACTTCCGGGACCCGGTCCGCCTCCGAGTCAGGCAACTCGTGAGCCGAGCGGTCCCGGGGAGAGGCTGCTTCCGTTAGATTCGACTGAATCGGGAATCGACGTTCATTAGCCAGCCGTGGTGCTGACCAGAGTCGCTGCCCGGGATCGGCCGCCAATTGGCCTAGCGCCTGCTGCAAATAGGCCACATACCGCTCGGCGGAGCTCCGCCCAAACAGCGATGTCCGGTAAACTAGCCTGCCACAAATAGCCTCGCCGAGCTCAAAGATATTAAGAGCCAGATCGTATTGCGCGACACAATCACCAGCGTCAGAATATACAATTTCGAGCCCTGGCAGTTCCACCGTCTCTCCAACAGTATTTTCTGATTTGACTATGACCTGCACAATTGGGGTTTGAGCACCTTTGCGAATTGGACCAACGACGTCCGTCGCCTGCTCAAAGGGCAGATCCTGGTGATCAAGGGCCCCAAGCACGGCGGCATTCACTCGCCCCAGCACTGTCTCCAGCGTCGGATCGCCCGACAGGTCGATCCGCAGCGGCAAGCAGTGGGAGAAACAACCGATCAGCCCCTTGCTTCCTGACCGGGTGCGGTCTGGGCACGGCGTGCCAATCACCACCTCGTCCTGACCCGACAAACGCGCCAGCGCCATTGCCCAGCCCGCTAGCACCGTAACGAACAGCGTGGTTCCACGACGCTGGCTCAGCACCTTCAGCTTTGCATTTAATGTCTCGTGCAACACGAAGTCGACGTAGCTGCCTGCAAATTCCTGCTTTACTGGACGTGGCACGTCGGTCGGCAGCTCAGGCACCGCTGAGGCGCTATTTAGCATTCGAAGCCAGTATCTAAACTGCCGCTCCAAAGCCTCAGCTGTCAGCCAACGTCGCTGCCAAATCGAGTAGTCCGCATACTGGACTGGCAGTGCCCTCAGCCGCGCTACGCGGCCCTCTTGAGCCGCAGCGTAGAACTCGCTCAGTTCGCGTAGCAGGATCTCACGGGACTGACTGTCCGAGACCATCTCATGCATGGTGATCAGCAGCAAATGATCATCTTCGCGTAAGCGCGCCAGCCGCGCGCGGATCAGCGGCCCGGCTTCCAGATCGAACCCGGCCTGCCCTTCATAGCGCATTAACTCAGTTAGTATCTCCTCTGCCTCCCCCTCCGCTGGGGCCGGTAGATACTCCCGTTTAAGCGGCACAACGTCCACTGGCCTGATCTGTTGGAACGGTTCGCCGTCCTCCACCGCGAAGGTGGTGCGCAGTACCTCATGACGCGCCATCAAGCAGTTCAAGGCCGAATGTAGGGCCACCTCGTCAAGCTGGCCGCGAACGCGAAGCCCCAGTTGGATGTGGCATGCCTCACTGCCGCTCTCCAGATGCGACAGGAACCAGAGCCGTTGCTGGTGGAATGATAGTGGTATCCGCAGCGGACGCGACAAGGCTTCAATTGCCTGAACCGCATTCGTGGGGTCGTTGGGCTCGTTAATTGCGATGGTCCTAGCCAATTTCATATGAAGTCCTACGATTGGAGATTCTGAAACCGCTAAGGTCAAACGGGTCCTTCCACTTGACTCGTCTGCAACCGGCGTGCCACCGAAGGTGCTGTTTCGGCAAGAGGGCAAAAGCCGAGCATTTCGCGCTGCAGCGGTGAATCTTTGCAGCTGGGTGTGTCGGGTTTCAAACTATTCGTTTGCTACGGTGGTACAAAAGGTAACGCTCCGGAGCTCTACCGAATCTCTCTTCCCGTCGAACCAAGGGAAACTGGAGTGCCCGAGGATCGGGGAACAACTTCGTAAATCAGTGCAGACAGCCGCCGCTGATGCCCATTTGGTGCGCGCATGTCCATTTGCGACGTCCGCCTAGTGGGCGCACGATCGCCGCCTCGGTGCATCGGATTTGGAAAGATTTGCCTCCAGATATCAATAGCCGAGTGAAACAGCAGCTTTGAGTGAGCACTCTGCCCCGAAGCCTTTGTGTCGGTAGCTAGTCAAAGTTGTCCGGTTCGGTAAGCGGTTCACGCGGCTCGCGACGCTGTAAATCGCGAAGGTGTTATCCCGCTCCTGCCTGATGACCGCAGCTTTGACGATTGCGGATCGGACCTTTCGGCCTGCGCGAAGGCGATCGTGCGCCAGCCTTTGAGGACGGCTGCCATCGTGATGCCGCATCCTCGCACGGCTTTCTTTCCCGCTTGAGGCAGATACCGGGATTTATGTTTATGCGCAAACTCAATCTCACGATCCCAATCGAGTTGGTTATTGCGGATTGGCGCTGCGATCTTCACGCCTCCAGGCGGGACAAAAGTGGTTATCGAAGCGAAACGAATCTTTGCCTCGCCCCCGTCGCCCTGTGCGCTATGATCCGAAAGTCCCTCTGCTTCGCGCGGGCCACGTACGCGTCCGGTGAAGACCGCAGAGGTGCGTATCCGGTGGCCATGAGAACCTGAGCACCGGAGTGCTGGGGTCAAGCTTTCGATGGGGAGACGCGATGATATTCTTCGAGGAGGAGTTTGAGCTCCTCGGTGCCTTCATCGGTGAAGGCCAAGATCCCGTTGTCATCATTGGCGCCGTACACCCAGATGACGCCGTCCTCGGGCTCCAGACCGAGGGTCAGTTCGTGGATGAGCGCTTCGCTGACGCCGAGGTCCCTGGCGACACGTTCGACGGTGTAGACGTGCAGCTGGTTGGGTCCGCAATTTTGCGGATCTCCAATTCCACGGCAGCAAATCATGGATCCGATGGGCCGGATAGGCGGGCAGTCGGGCGAGGACGTCGGCGAGCCAGGCCTGCGGGTCGATATGGTTC
>NZ_RZRK01001409.1:0-678 GCF_003997835.1 Mesorhizobium sp. M7A.F.Ca.CA.004.12.1.1 | reverse complement strand
TGGTGATCAGCGGCAGCAGTGCATTGCGGGCGACGTGGGCGAGCACGATGCGGCGGCGTGACAATCCTTTGGCGCGTGCGGCCAGGACGAAATCCTGCCGCCAGACCTCGGCCATGCCGGCGCGCATCATGCGCAGATAGAGCGCCAGGTAGATGAAGCCGAGGGCGGAAACGGGCAGGGCGAGATGGACGGCGATGTCGGCGGCGCGGTCAAGACCGGTCTTGTCAGAGGCCAGGGTTTCGATGCCGCCGATCGGCAGCCAGCGCAGGTCGACGGCAAAGACGACGATCAGCACCAGGCCGAGCCAGAAACCCGGCACTGCATAGAGCGCTAGCGAGCCGATCGACAGGAAGCGGTCGCGGAAGCTGCCCGGCTGTGCGCCGGCGTAGATGCCGAGTGCCGAGCCGAGCCCGAAGGAGAGCGCGGTGGCGCTGACCATCAACAGCAGCGTGTTGGGCAGGCGTTCGAGGATGACGTCGCGGATCGGCCTGGAGAAGGTCACCGACTGGCCGAGATCGAGATGCAACAGCGCCCAGAGGTAATTGGCGAGCCGCGTCAGCTCCGACTGGTCGAGGCCCCAGCGATGTCGCAACAATTCGATCATGCCGGCGTCGCCACCGGTCGAGACGATATAGGCATCGACCGCATCGCCGGGGGCAGCTTCGAGCAGCAGGAAGG
>NZ_RZRK01001408.1:0-679 GCF_003997835.1 Mesorhizobium sp. M7A.F.Ca.CA.004.12.1.1 | reverse complement strand
TCTTCATGTCGATGCTGGCTGTCGTCTGCGGCGCGCCGTCCTGCCAGGATTCGGGAATGTCGGCCGAATTGGCCGCCGCATCCAGCGGCTTGGCCTTCCACAGTTCGGTCGCGGCGCGGGCGCGTTCGAGCTGCTCTGGCCGCAGCGCATTGGCGATCTCGTCACGCTTGGCAGCGGCATCCTTGTCGCCGGTCTTGGCGACGAGCGCGAACCATTTGTAGGATTCCTCGAGGTTCTGCTTCATGCCGACGCCCTTGGCGGCGAGGATGCCGAGATTGAACTGGCTGTCCTTGACGCCGACGTCGGCGGCCGCCTGGAACCAGTGCGCGGCCGATTCATTGTCGGTCACGCCGTCTGCCGCCATGGCGAACAAGACGGCCAGATTGTGCATGCCGCTGGCGTTGCCCTGTGCTGCGGAAAGCTGGTACCAGGTCTTCGCCTTCTTGATGTCGCGCGCGACGCCGATGCCCTTTTCGTAGAAGTTTCCGATGCGGTATTCGGCCGGCGCGAAGCCGAGTTCCGCCGATTTCTCGTACCATTTGGCCGCTGCCGCCATGTCTTCCTTGACGCCGCGCGACTCGGCATAGCGCGAGCCGATCTCGAACAGCGCCTTGGCGTCGCCGCTGGCGGCGGCATCACGCAAGGCGGCAGGGCCGGCGTCAGCGGGAATGTCGAACTT
>NZ_RZRK01001407.1:0-682 GCF_003997835.1 Mesorhizobium sp. M7A.F.Ca.CA.004.12.1.1 | reverse complement strand
GTCTCGCGCAACCAGAAATCGATCACCTTGCCGGCGGCGGCGGCGGCGGCGATCGGCCTGGCCAAGACCGCCGCCACGCCGGTCGAGATCATGACCGCCATCCTCAAGGCCCCTGTCGATCTCCTGTGGTTCGGCGGCATCGGCACCTATTTGCGGGCATCGACCGAAACCAACGCCGAAGTCGGCGATCGCGCCAACGATGCCATTCGCATCACCGCGCTCGATGTCCGGGCGAAAGTGATCGGCGAGGGCGCCAATCTCGGCGTCACGCAGCGGGCGCGCATCGAGTTCGGCCTGAATGGCGGCCGCTGCAATTCCGACGCCATCGACAATTCGGGCGGCGTCAACTGTTCCGACGTCGAGGTCAACATCAAG
Organism: Mesorhizobium sp. M7A.F.Ca.CA.004.12.1.1; assembly: GCF_003997835.1. Taxonomy (NCBI): domain Bacteria; kingdom Pseudomonadati; phylum Pseudomonadota; class Alphaproteobacteria; order Hyphomicrobiales; family Phyllobacteriaceae; genus Mesorhizobium; species Mesorhizobium sp. M7A.F.Ca.CA.004.12.1.1. The sequence goes on along the minus strand of NZ_RZRK01001407.1, from coordinate 307 downwards.
ATCGCGCTGGCATCCGCCATGCGCAAGGGGTCGTTGACGCGCCCGGCACGCAACAAGCTGCTGGCCGAGATGACCGACGAGGTCGGCTCGCTGGTGCTGTCGAACAACTACCAGCAGACGCTGGCGCTTTCGATCGCCCGCAAGCGCGGCCTCGCCGACATCGCGCATCAGAGCCGCTTCATGACGGCGCTGGAAGCGCGTGGCCTGCTCGACCGCACTGTGGAGACGCTGCCGTCGCCGTCAGCGCTCGCCGAGCGCGAAGCGCGCGGCGAACCGCTGACGAGAGCCGAACTCGGCGTGCTGCTCG
>NZ_RZRK01001406.1:0-686 GCF_003997835.1 Mesorhizobium sp. M7A.F.Ca.CA.004.12.1.1 | reverse complement strand
GATGCCGGCGCAGCCGTATTTCTTCGTTTCGTGGCGGGCAAACAAGAAAGGATCGTCTCGGGCGATCCGCGCGGCAGTGAATAAGGCAGCAAAGCAGGTGGCGGCATCATGATTGACGCTTCCTACGAATTGCAGATCGCCATTGTTGCTAGGCTGAAAGGCTTCGCCGACTTGGTCTCGCTGATCGCTGATCGCGTCTATGACGAGGTGCCGCGCGACAAGGCAACAAAACAAGTCACGGCTGATTTCCCATACGTCGCCTTCGATGGCGATCAGGTGCTGCCGAACGATTTCGACTGCATACCGGGATCCGAAATCTACTTCGATATGAGCGCCTGGTCGCGCGCGGTCGGATCGGCCGAGGTCAAGAAAATCGCCAACGCGGTCAGGCTGGCGCTGCACGAGTACGAACTACCGCTGACCGAAAATGCGCTGCTGTCGTTCGAATTGTACAAGCGCGACGTCGTCCGAGATCCGGACGGCAAAACCAGCCGCGCTCGGCTCACGTTCCGGGCCGTTGTCGAGCACGACTAGCCCAGCCTCACCTCACCCCTGAGAAACCCGCTCCGGCGGGCGCTATTGCTGCCATCAAAGGAGACATCAAATGGCTGACGCAACCACCCTCAAAGGCGGCAAGTTCCGAGTTCTTCTCGGTGACGGCGCCTCCCCGATCGTCTACACCGCGC
>NZ_RZRK01001405.1:0-690 GCF_003997835.1 Mesorhizobium sp. M7A.F.Ca.CA.004.12.1.1 | reverse complement strand
CATCTGGAAGATAAAGTAAGTCGGCGAGCAGAAGCCGATGCCTTTCACCTTGCCGATGCCCGGCGTGTCAGGCGGCAGTGACTGGCACATATAGTCCTCGCGGCAGAAATGATCGGCCGAACAGGCCGGCCGGTTGCCGCGATTGACGGCGCCGCCAAGACATTGGTCGAAATTGTTGGTGGCCACGCAGATATCGAATTTCTTGCCGCCGACCAGCCCGCAAATCTCGTTCGGCATCGGCTTGCCGGCTTTGAAGGCCGCGAAGTCGCGGTCCTTGTCGTCGCAGCCGCGATAAGCGATCCCGCCCGGCACGCCGATCTTCGGCGGCCGGCAGGTATAGGCGGTGCGCGAGACATCCGGGGCGAAGGCCGCGAACTGGCCCGATCTGCTGTAGCGGTCGTTGAAAGGCTGCACCGCGTTGCTGGCGATCGAGCCGGTCAGGCAGGGGTGGCCGGAAAACATTTTTTCGCTGTCCTTGGGCAGCAGGCATTGCGCCAGTTTCGTGTGCACGCCTGAAGCGGTGGCCAGCGGCGTGCAGACGGTGCCGCCGTCGCATTGCCAGGTCGCGCCGAACCGCGCGGCATCTTCCGGCATCAGGCAAGGCATGGCCATCTCCGCCGGCGCGTAATCAACCGCGTCGGCGGAGATGGCCATGCCTTGCCTGATGCCGGAAGATGCCGCGCGGTTCGG
>NZ_RZRK01001404.1:0-691 GCF_003997835.1 Mesorhizobium sp. M7A.F.Ca.CA.004.12.1.1 | reverse complement strand
GCGCCCGGTCGGCCTGCAGCCGAAACGCCGCACCGCCTTCAACATTCCATCGCCCGCAGGGGTCGACATATCGGACTGGCCGCTGGTCAACGATGTCGGCGCCGAATTCTATTTCAAGCCGGATGCCGGGCAGCTGTTCGTCTCGCCGGCCGATGCGACGCCGTCGGTGCCGATGGATGCTTATGCCGAGGACATCGACGTCGCCATCGGCGCCGAGCGTCTCGAAAGGGTGACCACGATCGAGGTGCAGCGCGTGTCGCGCTCCTGGGCGGGCTTGCGGACCTTCGTCGCCGACGGATCGCCGGTGGTCGGGCCGGATGATGAGGTTCCAGACTTTATCTGGCTGGTCGGGCAGGGCGGTTACGGCATCAAGACCTCACCGGCGCTGTCGCGCGTCTGTGCCAGTCTGATCGCCGGCAAGGGTTTTCCGGACGATGTCGCTAGGCAGGGCGTTTCGATGGACGATCTCACGCCACACCGGCTGCGCGGCGTCGATCCTCAAGCCAGGCAGGTTGCTTGATGAGCAGTGCCGCGCTGACTGGCGGCGGCAGGCTGGCCGGGCATCTGCTGGAGAGGCTTGCGCAAGCCACGGCCGACCCACCGGGCGTAACCCGCGCGGCTTATGGGCCCGGCGAGCGTTTTGCCCACGCCCTCATTCGCGACGAAGCCGAGCAGCTCGGCGCCACGGCGC
>NZ_RZRK01001403.1:0-694 GCF_003997835.1 Mesorhizobium sp. M7A.F.Ca.CA.004.12.1.1 | reverse complement strand
GATCTGCTCCGTGCCTGCGGCCGCGACTGTGATCGTGCCGCCCCCGGTGGCGCTGAAGCCGGTGCCGGTGGTCGTGGTCAGATCCAGCCCGCCGGTGAACTTGATTGTGCCGCCGGTGTTGCCGCTCAGGTTGATCGCAAAGGCGGTGGCGGTGCTGGCGGTGATCGCTCCACCGAACGTGGCGCTGCCGCCGCTCATGCCGGAGATCCCCACCGCGCTGGTAGCAGCGGTCTGGTTGATGGTGCCGTTGTAGGTGACGTTGGGCGTCGAGTTGCTGATGGAGAAGGCGTTGCTGCTCGTGTTGGCGATGGAACTCCCGACCCCGAAGGTCAAGGTTCCGCTGGAGCTGCCGACGATGCCTATGCCTACGCCGCCGCCGGTGATGTCGAGATCGTCGAAGGTGGCGATGCCGTCGAAATTGTTGGCGGACAGCGCCGCACTGGTGGCGTTGGTGATCTTGGTGTTGCCGGTGAAATTGACGGTCGCGCTCGAACCGACAAGCACGATGCCGGTTTCAGATGCGGTCTGGACGGTCAGGTCGTCGACCGAGACCGTACCGGCCACTCCATCGAGGAAGAGGCCGGTTGCGACATTGCTGACCGTCACGCCCTGGACGGTCAGGCCATTTGTGCCCAGGCCGTGGATGCCGGCGGCGGCGCCCCCGGAAATATTGAAATCGAGCAATGTGTTGCCG
>NZ_RZRK01001402.1:0-694 GCF_003997835.1 Mesorhizobium sp. M7A.F.Ca.CA.004.12.1.1 | reverse complement strand
GTAGAGACACTGGTGCTGGTGGTTGCCGCCGCCGCCGCCTCGATGGCCATCGGTGTGCCACTCGGTATCTGGGCGGCGCACAAGCCGAAGGTCTATCGCGTCATGCTGCCGGTGCTCGATTTGATGCAGACGCTGCCGACCTTCGTCTACCTCATCCCGGTGCTGACGCTGTTCGGCCTCGGCAATGCGCCCGGCCTCATCGTCACCATCATCTTCGTCATCCCGACCGCGGTTCGTCTCACGCATCTCGGCGTCGTCTCGGTGCCGAAGTCGATCGTCGAGGCCGGCGAGGCGTTCGGCGCCACCAAGAGCCAGTTGCTGTGGAAGGTGGAGCTGCCCTCGGCGCTGCCCACCATCATGGCCGGTCTGACGCAGTGCATCATGCTGTCGCTATCGATGGTGGTGTTTGCCGCACTGATCGGCGCGGGCGGCCTCGGCACCGAAATCAACCGGGCGCTGGGTTCGCGCAAGATCGACCTCGGGCTTGAGGCGGGCCTCGCCATCGTCGTTTTGGCCATCGTGCTCGACCGGATGACCCGCATCGCCGTTGGAGGCAAGAAATGACCGTCGCCGTCGATTTCCGGAACGTCGATATCGTCTTCGGCGCCGACCAGGCCGGATCGCTGAAGATGATCGACGCCGGAGCCAGCCGCGCCGAGATCCTCGAAAAGACCGGCAATGTACTGGGTTGCGC
>NZ_RZRK01001401.1:0-694 GCF_003997835.1 Mesorhizobium sp. M7A.F.Ca.CA.004.12.1.1 | reverse complement strand
ATCCTGACCCTGCTCGCGCTGGTGCTGGCGACCGGCCTGGTCGTCGACGACGCCATCGTCGTGCTCGAAAACATTGTGCGACGACGCAACGAAGGCATGGGACCGCGTGCGGCCGCTGTGCTTGGCGCGCAGGAAGTGTTCTTTGCCGTTATTGCCACCACCTTGACGCTGGTCGCCGTCTTCGTGCCGATTTCGTTCCTGCCCGGCCAGACTGGCGGCTTGTTCCGCGAATTCGGCTTCGTGCTTGCCATGTCGGTGCTCTTGTCCTGCGTGGTCGCGTTGACGCTGTGCCCGATGCTCGCCTCGCGCATGCTGACCGGCGCATCGCTCCACCACGAAGGTGGCCATGGCATCGGCGCCCGCATCGGCGGCGCGCTCAATACGGCTTACAAGCGCAGCCTGCACGCCTGCCTCGACGCGCCATGGATCGTGCTTCTGGTCGCGGTGCTGTTCGCCGGCACCGCCTTCACGCTGTTCGGCACCATCCGCCAGGAGCTGACGCCGACCGAGGACCGCGCTGCCGTGCTTCTGCGCATCAGCGCCCCGCAAGGCGTCAGCCTCGACTACACAACGCAGCAGATGCAGAAGATCGAGAGACTGATCCAGCCGATGCGCGATTCCGGCGAGATCCGCAGCACTTTCGAGAACGCCGGCCAGAACGGCTCCTACAACTCCGGCTTCATGGTGATGACGC
>NZ_RZRK01001400.1:0-697 GCF_003997835.1 Mesorhizobium sp. M7A.F.Ca.CA.004.12.1.1 | reverse complement strand
ATAGGCGCCGGCGCTGCGCCCATCCTCCAGCCGCACAATAGCCGTCACGATCGAGCCATACGAGCCACGCCAGACGCTGTGGAACCGCTGGTGCTCTGCGGCCGGAACCAATGCCTGTCCACAGGAGCGCGCTCCGCTTCGCTGCATCGCGACAGGCTCGCCGTTGACATGCACCTTGACACTGGCGTTTTCCGCCTCGGCGTCGATCGGCAGTTCGAGCGTGATGGTGATCTCGTCCTGATCGCCCGTCGTGCGCGTCTCGGCGGCAAGCGCGATGACGAGCGGAGGTGCCTTGCCGTCACCGGTTTGCGTGGGCCGGCGGGAAAATACATCTTCAGTCAGTTCCGGCGTGCGTGGGGGCAGGGTGCGGCGCCGGGTCGACTGTTCGAAATCGCCGGCCATGCGCAACAACCTGACATCATCATAGGCCTTGCCGGCGAAAGTCAGGCCGACCGGCATGCCGATATCGGCCATGGTTCCCATCGGCACGGTGACGGTGGGGATGCCGAAATGGCGCCAGACCAGATTGCCGTTGGCGACCCAGGTGCCATTGCGCCAGGCAAGGGCGGCGGACGCCTCGTCGATGTCTGCATCGGCCGGTCCGACATCGGCGGCCGCGGGCAGCACCACGGCGTCGATGCCATGGGCGTCCAGCCAGTCCTCGAAATCGATCCGCCTTGTCGCTTCGAGGCCCTTC
>NZ_RZRK01000013.1:0-18777 GCF_003997835.1 Mesorhizobium sp. M7A.F.Ca.CA.004.12.1.1 | reverse complement strand
GGTGGCCGACAATCTGCGTCTCGGCGGCGCAGTGCATCAGCCGGCGGCCGAGGCAAGGCTGCGCGAGGAGGAGATGCTGGAGTTGTTCCCGATCCTGCGCCGCTACCACCGCGTCAAGGGCGGCAATCTGTCGGGCGGCGAACAGCAGATGCTGGCCATCGCCCGCGCGCTGATGGGCAAGCCGCGCATGATCCTGCTCGACGAGCCCTCGCTCGGCCTTGCCCCGCAACTGATCGACACCGTCTTCGACCTGATCGCCGAACTGCGCCGCAAGGGCCTGACCATCCTGCTGGTCGAACAGAATGTGGCGCTGGCGCTCGAAATCGCCGACCGCGCCGTTGTGCTCGCCAATGGCGAGGTGGTGCTGTCGGGCACGGCAAAAGAACTCGCTTCATCGGACCTCGTCCGCCAAGCCTATCTGGGAGCTTAAGAAGCATGATCGCGCAGCAGATCATCAATGCGGTGAGCCTCGGCGGCGTCTATGCCCTGCTGGCGCTCGGGCTGGCGATCGTCTTTTCCATCGTCGGCCTCATCAACTTCGCCCATGGCGAGCTGATGACGCTGTCGGGCTATGCGCTTCTGGCCTCGCTGGTGCTCGGCTTCCCGTTCCCGGTGGCGGTGCTTGTCGCCGTCTCCTGCGGCGCGCTCGCCGCCGTCGCCATGGAGCGTATCGCCTTCAGGCCCATGCGCGGCGCCAGCGTCACCAGCCTGCTGTTGACCAGCTTCGCGGTTTCCAGCTTGCTGAAGGTCGTCTTCCAGAACGGCATCTCGGCACGGCCGCAAGCTGTCGCCATGCCTAGCTGGATGACCGGCGCCTTCTCCTTCGGCGACTTCACCATCGGCGTCGGTCCCAGCATCTCCATCGTCGTCTCCGCACTGGCGCTGATTGCGCTGGAAGTCTTCCTGCGCCGCTCGGTGACCGGCACGGCGATGCGCGCCGCGGCGGAAGATTTCGACGTCGTGCGCCTGATGGGCATTCCGGCCAGCCGCATCATCGCCACCGCCTTCCTGCTCTCCGGCCTGCTGGCCGGGCTGGCGGCCATGCTGTGGGTGGCGCAGCGTGCCTCGGTCGATCCGCTGATGGGCTTTACGCCGGTGTTGAAGGCCTTCATCGCCGCCGTCGTCGGCGGGCTGGGCAGCCTGCCCGGTGCGGTCGCCGGCGGCTTCCTGCTCGGCATCATCGAGGTGCTGTTGCAGGCGACACTGCCGGGAGCGATCGCGCCCTATCGCGACGCCATCGTGCTGTCGGGCGTCATCGCCGTGCTGCTGGTTCGCCCGCAAGGCCTGATCCCGGCGGTTCGCGCCCAGCGAAGCTGACCTGATGTATACCAAGCTCGAGTTCGCGCCACTGTCGCGCGACGAGGTGTTCGGCCTGATCGAGGCCGCGGCCTTCGCCGCGGTGGTGACATCGGGACCGCAGGGTCTTGTCGTCTCGCATCTTCCCTTCGTGCTCGATCGCGCGCGGGGTGAAAACGGAACGCTGGTCTCGCATCTCGCCAGGGCCAATCCGCACAGCGCGCTGATCGCCGAGGGCAGGGAGACGGTCGCCATCTTTCACGGTCCGCATGGCTACATCTCGCCGTCCTGGTATCCGCGCAATCCGGTGCGCGACAGCGCGCCGACCTGGAATTTTGCTGTCGTGCATTGTCATGGGCATCCGGTGCCGCTCGACGATCATGCCACCGCCCGGCATCTCCTGCAGCTTGTCGACGTGCTGGAGAAGGAGCGCGACGACCGCTGGTGCATGCGCGAACTGGGACCAGGCGGCATGGAGCGGCGCATACCGCATATCCTTGGGTTTGACCTGCCGATCGAACGGCTCGAAGCCAAGTTCAAGATGGGACAGGATGAGCGCCTCTACGACACGGGCGGAGCTATCGGGGCGCTGGAACAAAACGATCCGGCGCTGGCGGCGATGATGAAGGCGCACAACGCGCATCGCCAGGACTGACCGCCCGCATGCGGCAAGGATAAGAAAAAATGATCCCCAATCTCAACATCGTGCCCTTCGTCAGCGTCGATCATATGATGAAGCTGGTGCTGAAGATCGGCGTCGAGCGCTTCCTCGTCGAACTGGCCGGCTACATCGAGGATGATTTCCGCCGCTGGGAGCTGTTCGACAAGACGCCGCGCGTCGCCTCGCACAGCGCCGAGGGCGTCATCGAGCTGATGCCGACCAGCGACGGCGAGGTCTACGGCTTCAAATACGTCAACGGCCATCCCAAGAACATGCGCGAAGGCCGCCAGACGGTGACCGCTTTCGGCATGCTCGCCGATGTCCACAATGGCTATCCTGTCTTGCTATCCGAAATGACGATCCTGACCGCACTGCGCACGGCGGCGATGTCGGCTCTGGCCGCCAAATACCTGGCGCCGGCCGGCTCCAGCTGCATGGCGCTGATCGGCAACGGCGCCCAGGCCGAATTCCAGGCGGTGGCCTTCAAGGCGCTGCTCGGCGTCGACAGGCTGAGGCTTTACGACATCGACCGCACTGCCACCGAAAAATGCATCCGCAATCTCGCCGGTCTCGGCTTCGACATGGTCGCCTGCGGCACCGCGCAGGAGGCGGTCGAGGGAGCCGACATCATCACCACCGTCACCGCCGACAAGCAGTACGCCACCATCCTCACCGACAATATGGTCGGCTCCGGCGTGCACATCAACGCGGTCGGCGGCGACTGTCCGGGCAAGACCGAACTGCACCGCGATATCCTGCTGCGCTCCGATATCTTCGTCGAATATCCGCCGCAGACGCGCATCGAGGGCGAGATCCAGCAGCTTGCGCCGGATCATGAGGTGATCGAGCTGTGGCAGGTGATGTCGGGCGCCGTACAAGGCCGGCGCGATCCCGGTCAGATCACGCTGTTCGATTCGGTCGGCTTCGCCATCGAGGATTTTTCGGCGCTGCGCTATGTCAGGGATCAGCTGCGCTCGACTGGCCTCTACCAGGAACTCGACATGCTGGCCGACCCCGACGAGCCGCGCGACCTGTTCGGCATGCTGCTGAGAGCGGCCCAGCACGGTTGAGACGAGCGTTGTTCAGCCAGCCGAGCCCCACATGGCATCCGGCACCACCACCAGCTTGCCGACGAAATCCTTGGCGATGAAATCCGCCTGCGCATGGTGGAAATCGGAGAGCTTGTAGACGCCGCCGACCAGCGGCCGGATCTTTCTCGCCTCGATGTAGCCAACGATGCGGCGGAAATCCGCGCGCGTGCCCTGGCTTGAGCCATGCAGCTGCAACTGCTTCAGGTACATGGTCCTGAGATCGAACTGCACGACCGGGCCGGCAATCGCGCCTGCGGTAGTGTAACGGCCCTCGGGCCTGAGAATACGCAACAGGTCGTTGAAGATGGCGCCGCCGACGAGGTCGGCCACCACGTCGATCGGCTGGCCTCCGGTCGCCTCGTTCACGGCTCGCGGCAGGTCGGCAACACCACGGGTGATGACAACCTCGGCCCCGATGTCGCGCACCGCCTGTTCCTTGCCCTTGCCGACGACCGCATAGGGAATGGCGCCGCGCGCCCGTGCCAGTTGCACGATGCCCGAACCGACACCACCCGAGGCGCCTGTGACCAGCACACGCTCGCCGGCCTTGAGCGCGGCGCGCTCCAGCATCTGTTCACCGGTGAGGTAAGCGCAGCAGAAGGTGGCGAGTTCGATATCGCTCATGTCGGTGTCGATGACATGAGCGTTCTCGGCCGGCACGGCCTGGTATTCGGCGTAACCGCCATCGCGGCCATGGCCCATATAATCGATGTCGGCGAGTGAATCGTCGTCGCGGTTGTAGATCGAGAAATCGACCATCACCCGTTCGCCGATACGGTCCGGCGATACGCCTTCGCCGACGGCGGCGACGATACCGACGGTGTCCGTGCCCTGGATGCGCGGGAAAACAAGCGTGTTGCCCTGGCGGCGCCATGTCGACACGGCGGCAGCGTCCTCCTCCGTGCCATAGGCGCCCTGGCGCACCCAGACATCGGTGTTGTTCATCCCGCAAGCGCTGACCTTGACCAGCACTTCACCGGGAGCGGGCCCGGGCACTTTCACATCGCTGCGGTAGACGAGTTTTTCCGGTCCGCCGTGCCCGGTGAGCAGCACGGCGGCCATGGTGGCGGGGAGGGTTCTGATCATGGCATTCATCGGTCGATCTCAGAGATTGGCAAACACGCTCTTCACGGCATCGGCGGTCTTCGACACGACGATGTCGGCTTCCTCGCGGGTCAGGCAGAGCGGCGGCGCGAAGCCGAGAATATCGCCCTGCGGCATGGCGCGGCCGATGACGCCGCTTGCGGCAAGTGCCGTCGCCACCTGCGGGCCGATCTTGAGCGAGGCGTCGAAGAACACCCGGTCGTCCTTGTCGGCAACGAATTCCACCGCCGCCAGCATGCCGTCGCCGCGGACGTCCCCGACATTCGTGTGGCCGCCGACCGCCTTGGCCAGTTCGGCGCGGAAATAGGCGCCGGTCTCGCGGGCATTTGTCAGCAAATCCATCTCGTCGATCAGTTCGAGATTGGCCACACCGGCGGCGACGCAGATCGGATGCGCCGAATAGGTCCAGCCATGACCGAGCGAACCGAGCTTGTCGGAGCCCTCAACCAGCACCTGCCACATCTTGTCGGCGACGATGACGCCCGACAGCGGCGCATAGGCCGAGGTCAGGCCCTTGGCGATGGTGATCAGGTCCGGCTTGATGCCGTAATGGTCGGAGCCGAACATGGTGCCCAGCCGGCCGAAGCCCGTCACCACCTCGTCGGCGACCAGAAGCACGTCGTACTTCTTCAGCACCGCCTGGATCTTTTCCCAATAGCCGGCCGGCGGCGGCACGATGCCGCCGGTGCCGAGGATCGGCTCGCCGATGAAGGCCGCGACGGTTTCCGGACCCTCAGCCAGGATCATCTCCTCGAGCTTGTCGGCGCAATGCTGAGAAAATTGCTCCTCGCTCATCGAGCGGTCGGCGCGGCGGAAATAGTAGGGCGCCTCGGTGTGCAGGATCGGTGCGCGCGGCAGGTCGAAGGCGTTGTGGAACAGGTCGAGCCCGGTCAGCGATCCAGTCATCACGCCCGAGCCGTGATAGCCGCGCCAGCGCGAAATGATCTTCTTCTTCTCCGGCCGGCCGAGCACGTTGTTGTAGTACCAGATCAGCTTGATGTTGGTTTCGTTGGCATCGGAACCGGAGAGGCCGAAATAGACGCGCGACATGCCCTGCGGCGCGCGATCGATGATCATCTTGGCCAGCGTGATCGAGGCCTCGGTGCCGTGGCCGACATAGGCGTGGTAGTAGGCGAGGTTCTTCGCCTGGGCGGCGATGGCATCGGCGATCTTCTGACGGCCGTAGCCGACATTGACACAATAGAGGCCGGCGAAGGCATCGAGGCTCTTCTTGCCATTGTTGTCCCAGACGGTGACGCCTTCACCGCCGGCCATGATGCGCGTCGGGCTTTCGCCCCGCGCATGCGTGCCCATATGGGTCGAGGGATGGAAGAAGTGGTCGCGATCCCAGGCGGCGAGTTCGTTGGACTGGTCGAGCATTCTTTTGACTCCTGACAAAACGGCGATTCCGGCGCAGCTTAAGCTACATCCAGGCAGAGATATTTGAGATCGGTGAAAGCCTCGAGTCCGTGGCGCGAGCCTTCGCGCCCGATGCCCGATTGCTTGACGCCGCCGAACGGAATCGGCGCGCCGGTGATCTTGACGCGGTTGATGGCGACCATGCCGTAGTCGAGCGCGCGGCCCATGCGCTGCTGCCGGCCGCCATTCTCGGTCACGACATAGGCAACGAGGCCATATTCGGTAGCGTTGGCGCGGGCAATCACTTCATCCTCGCTGTCGAACGGCGTCACGGCGGCAACCGGACCAAACGTCTCCTCGCGCATGATCAGTGCTTCATCGGTGACATCGGCCAGCAGCGTCGGCTGATAGAACAGTGGGCCAGCCTGGTGCCGCTTGCCGCCGGTGAGGCAGCGCGCGCCGTGAGCGATGGCATCGGCGACCTGTTCCTCGACCTTCTTGACGGCGCGCTCGTGCATCAGCGGGCCGATGTCGGTGCTATCAGCAAGGCCATTGCCGGTCCGCAACGTCTCGATACGCTTGGCGAAGGCGGCGCAGAACCGATCGTAGATCGGACGCTGGACATAGATACGGTTGGCAGCGAGGCAGTCCTGGCCCGACGTGGCGAATTTGGCGTCGATGGCGATATCAACCGCTTTGTCCAGATCGGCATCGGCAAAGACGATCAGCGGGGCGTGGCCGCCAAGCTCCATCACCAGCCGCTTCATCGTCGCAGCACTTTGCGCGGCGATCAGCCGGCCGATCTCGGTCGAGCCGGTAAAGCTCATGGCACGGACGCGCGGATCTTCGCACATCCGGCCGACGATGGTCGAAGCCTTGCCGGTGATGATGTTGAAGACGCCGGCGGGCAAGCCGGCGCGTTCGCCGAGTTCGGCCAGCGCCAGCGCCGACAGCGGTGTTTCCGAGGACGGATGCGCAACGATCGTGCAGCCGGCGGCAAGGGCTGCCGCAGCCTTGCGGGTCAGCATCGCCGACGGAAAATTCCACGGCGTGACGACGCCGACGACACCGAGCGGCTCGCGTCGCACCATCATCTCGGCGCCCGGCAGATGGCTTGTGACGCTCTCGGCATTCAAGCGTTTTGCTTCTTCGGCATACCATTCGACGAAGGAAGCGGCATAGTCGATTTCGCCCAGCGACTCCTGCAGCGGCTTGCCCTGTTCCAGCGTCATCAGCAGAGCGAGGTCTTGCTTTGCAGCGATGATCAACTCGAACCATTTCCGCAGGATTTTCGAGCGCTCCTGCGGCAACAGCGCCCGCCACGCCGGGAAGGCGCGCGCGGCGGCATCGATCGCCTTCGTCGTCTGCCGGCCGTCGAGCGCGGCGACGAAAGCGACTGTGGTGCCGGTGGCCGGGTCGGTGACTTCGAAGCTTTCGGCAGCCTCGCTCGCCGTCCAGTGGCCATCGACATAGGCGAGTTCACGCAGCAGCCGGCGGTCGGCGAGGCGATCGAGCGCTTCATGGCGATGCGAGCGGGCGAAATGCGCGGACATGGTCGAGACCTCCCGGTTCGGACTGATGCGGGAAGATTATCCGTCCCGATGCAGACAGAAAGGCTGTTTGGACAGCCCCATAGAGAGAGATTGTCTCTATTGGCCCGCGGGCGCAGATGATCTCTCTGCTGACCGGTGGGCGGCACTAAACCTGGAGATTGGCCGAAGCCTCCCCGCCTTCGTCATCCACGGGCGGAGCAGGAGCGAAGCGACGCGGCGCAGACCCGAGGATCCATGCCGTGATCTTGGTCGAGGAATGCAGCGGAGCAGAATTCTGCACCGCAGCAGCGCTTTGAAGTCGCGGCATGGATCCTGGGGTCTGCGCCGCGTCGCTGCGCTCCTTGCTTCGCCCCAGGATGACGACGTGACGGGGGTTTCGATCAGTCTCCTGGGTGTACGGTAGGGGAGATTGACCTCATGCTTGCGCCGGCAGCAGGTCGGCTATGGGCAGCGCGATCTCGTCCTTCACTGTCTTGATGACGATGTAGGTGAAGTAGCGATCGATGCCGATTTCGCGGTCGAGCAAGCCGTCGACCAGCCGCTGATAGGCGTCGATGTCGCGCGCCATCACCTTCAGCACATAGTCGACGCCGCCGCCCACCGACCAGCAGGCGACGATCTCTGGGATGTCTCGGATGACGCGCTCGAAGCGGTCGAAATCGGCCTGGCGGTGGTTGGCCAGGGTCACCTCCATCAGCACGGTGGCGACGGGTGCCACGACGCGCATGGCGATCCTGGCGTGATAGCCCGAGACGATGCCGGCCTTTTCCAGCTTGCGCAGCCGCATCCAGCACGGCGTCGGCGACAGGCCGACCTGCTCGGCCAGCGCCAGCTTGGTAATGCGTCCGTCGCGCTGGATGGCGTCGAGGATTTTCAGGTCGATCGGGTCGAGTTTCGCTGATGTCATCAGAGCTCACTTTTCGTCCGAGTACCATGACGGCGCATTATTTCGATTGTCAATTGCACTGATTTCGATCTCTAATAAGTCATGACATTGTGGCAACCCGATCCCGCACTCATCAGGCGGCCGGCATATCAATCGCTGGCCGACCAGTTCGCGCGTGCCATCCATGACGGGCGCCTGGCCAATGGTGCGCGGCTGCCGACCCATCGCAGGCTGGCCGACGATCTGAAACTTTCGGTGCAGACGGTCAGCCGCGCCTATGAGGAACTGATCCGTCGCGGCCTGATTTCGGGCGAGATCGGCCGCGGCAGCTTCGTCCAGACGCAGCGCCGCGAGCCGGAGCCGCCATATCTGCCCGAGCGGCTCGGCGAAGTCATCGACCTGTCGATCCTGAAACCGGTTTGTGAGCCGATGCATCTGGAGCGGCTGAAACAAGCACTGGGCTGGCTGGCTGAGAACCTGCCGTCGAGTTCAGCACTTTCGTTCCGGCCCAACATGGTGTTTCCGCGCCACCGCGCGGTGGCGGTCGAATGGCTGAGGCTTTGTGGCCTCGATGCATCGCCGCAGAACGTCAGCCTGACCAACGGCGCCACCGCCGGCATGACCGTGGCGCTGATGAGCGTCGCGCCGCCGGGTTCGACGGTTGCCACCGAGGCGATCGGCCACCATACGCTGGTGCCGTTGGCACGCTATCTCGGCTTCAATCTGGAAGGCCTGCCGATCGACGACAACGGCCTGATCCCGGAAGCGCTGGACGAGGCCTGCCGGCTTTCCGACATCCGCGCGGTCTTCGTGCAGCCCTCGGTGATCAACCCGACGGCGACCCTGATGGATGCGCGGCGGCGAGAAGAGATCGCCGCGGTCGCGCGCAAGCACGACATCGCCATCATCGAGAACGATGTGCTCGGTCCGCTGGTCGAAGACCGGCCGCCGCCGGTTGCCGCGTTCGCGCCGGAGCGCACGCTCTACGTCACCTCCTTCACCAAGATCACCGTGCCCGGTCTGCGCATCGGCTATCTGGCCGCGCCCGACCGCTACGTCGCCGCCGTCGCCAACCGGCATCTGGTCTCGAACTGGATGGCGACGCCGCTGGTGGCCGAGATCGCCACCAAATGGGTGACCGACGGCACGGCGATGGAGCTTGTCCACTGGCAGCGCGCGGCTTTGCGGCGCCGGCAGGATATTGCAGCGCAAGTGCTGGCGGGGGTGGACTATCGCGCCCGGCGCGACGGGTTGCATGTCTGGCTGCAACTGCCGGCCGACCGGGCTGAGGAAAGCTTTGTCGCCCAGGCTCGCCTGCAGGGCGTGGCGATTGCACCCGGCACGTCCTTCCGTATTTCGGCTGCGCCGTGGCATCCGGCGGTTCGTATCTCGCTGGGTTCGACCACCGAGGGGGAACTGCGCGCCGGCCTCGGCGTTGTCACCAAGCTTTTGCTCGGCGATCCCGAGCACCTGCTGCTCGCTATCTAGCGAGTGCGCCGCTATCCGGGTGATGCCGGCCTGCGAAAGGCAGCCTCCTGCGCTTCCGGTACTCACGTACGAAAAGTACGCTCCGTTCCGGTTCTCGGAGGCTCCCATTCTCGGCTCGGCCTGACCCGAATCCCGGCGCACTCTTCGGCACTGGTTGCTCAAGAATTGTGCGGAATGGGAAATATTGTCATGATATTATTTTTCCGATTGACATGATTTGGCGCGTTCCGCATCGTTAAGGGGCACAGGCTTCTCCAGCACGGGGAATTTATTTGTCCGCATCAGCGCCCATCATCAAGATCGACGGCATCTCGAAGAGCTTCGGCAGCTTCAAGGTGCTGGACGGCCTGTCGATGCAGGTCATGCCCGGCGAGAAGCTGGCGCTGATCGGCCCGTCGGGCTCGGGCAAGACGACGATCCTGCGCATCCTGATGACACTTGAGCGCATCGATGGCGGTCATATCCAGATCGACGGCGAGCAGCTCTACCACATGGAACGCAATGGCCAGCTGCTGCCCGCCGATGAGCGGCATCTGACAAGGATGCGGCGGAAGATCGGCATGGTGTTCCAGCTGTTCAACCTGTTTCCGCACAAATGCGTCATGGACAATGTCACGCTGGCGCCGATGCTGACCAAGGGCACGCCACGCGCCGCCGCCGAAAAGCGGGCGATGGAACTGCTCGAAATGGTCGGCATGGCCGACAAGGCCAAGTCCATGCCGGCGCAGCTATCCGGCGGGCAGAAGCAACGCGTCGCGATCGCCCGGGCACTCGCGCTGTCGCCGAAGATCATGCTGTTCGACGAGGTGACGTCGGCGCTCGATCCGGAGCTCGTCGAGGAGGTGATGAACGTCATGCGCAAACTCGCCGCCGAGACCGACATGACCATGCTGCTGGTCACCCACGAGATGGGTTTCGCCCATGATTTCGCCGACCGGGTGCTGTTCTTCGATCGTGGCAGAATCGTCGAGGAAGGCAAGCCGGACGAGATTTTCCGCAATCCCAAGCAGGAGCGCACGCAAGGCTTCCTGAAGAAGATCATCGCGGCCGGACATCGCGTCTGACCGTAATGCCGAGGCGGCAACGCCGCCATCAAAGGCGGCGAGGCCGCCCGTAACAAAAGCAAGACAAGAAACAAGGAGTTGGGAACAATGAACAAACTTGGCATTCTGGCCGGCGTTGCCGGTCTTGCACTGACGGCGGTGCTGGCCGCCTCTATCCCCGGTTCGGCCGACGACAGCAAGCTCGAACAGCTTAAGGCGCAAGGTTTCGCTCGCCTCGCCATCGCCAACGAGCCGCCCTACACGGCGGTCGCCGCCGATGGCAAGGTTTCGGGTGCCGCGCCCGATGTGGCCCGCGAGATATTCAAGCGGCTCGGCGTCGCCGACGTCGCCGCTTCGATCTCTGAATATGGCGCCATGATCCCCGGCCTGCAGGCAGGTCGCTTCGATGTCGTCACCGCCGGCCTGTTCATGAAGCCGGAACGCTGCGCCGCCGTCGTCTATTCCGAGCCGGTGCTTTGCGATGCCGAGGCGATGTTGGTGAAGAAGGGCAATCCGAAGGGCTTCAAGAGCTATGAGGATGTCGCCAAGGATACGACTGCGACCATCGGCGCGCCAGGCGGCGGCACCGAGGAGAAGCTCGCGCTCAATGCCGGCGTGCCACGCGATCGCGTCATCGTCGTGCCGGATGGCCAGAGCGGCGTGAAGATGCTCCAAGATGGTCGCATCGACGCTTATTCGCTGCCCGTCCTGTCGATCAATGATCTGGTCAAGAAGGCCAACGATCCGAACCTCGAAGTCATCGCTCCGGTGCAGGGCGCACCGGTCTATTGCGACGGCGCCGCCTTCAAGAAGGGCGATGAGGCACTGCGCGACGCCTTCGACGTAGAACTGGCCAAGATGAAGAAATCAGGCGAGTTCGCCAAGATTATCGAACCCTACGGCTTCTCGGCGGCGGCGGCGATGTCGACCAGCCGCGACAAGCTCTGCGCGGCGAAGTGATTTTTCCTTCTCCCCGTTCAACGGGGAGAAGGTGTCACGAAGTGATGGATGAGGGGCGGCGCCAAGTTCTGAGACTCTAGTGCCGCCCCTCATCTGCCTGCCGGCATCTTCTCCCCGTACGGGGAGAAGGAGCTAAACCCAACGTTGGAACGTAAATGACCCAGTGGTCCGGCTATTTCGGCCTGATATTGCAGGGAGCGCTTGTCACCATCGAGCTGACGCTGATGGGGTCGGTGCTGGCGTTGATCATGGCCTTCCTCGCCGGCATGGGGCGCGTATCGCGCTTCTTTGCGCTGCGTTGGTTGGCCACCGCCTATATCGAATTCTTCCGCGGCACCTCGATCTTCGTGCAGTTGTTCTGGGCCTATTTCGTGCTGCCCTTCATCGGCATTTCGTTGACCCCGTTGCAGGCCGGCGTGCTGGCGCTCGGCCTCAATGTCGGCGCCTACGCCGCCGAAGTCGTGCGCGGCGCCATCCAGTCGATCGGCCGCGAACAGTATGAGGCCTGCACCGCGCTCAATCTCGGGCGGTGGCAAGGCATGCGCCACATCATCCTGCCGCAGGCGCTGCTGGTGATGCTGCCGACTTTCGGCAACAACGCCATCGAATTGCTCAAGGCGACCGCCGTGGTGTCGCTGATCTCGCTCACCGACCTGACCTTCCAGGCGCAGGTGGTGCGCGCCCAGACCGGCAACACCCTGGTGCCATTCACCACCATCCTGATCATCTATTTCATCCTCGCCCTGCTCATCTCGTGGGGCGTGCGCTCGCTGGAACGACGCATGGCGCGCGGCCTCGATGGGGTGCGTGCCTGATGGCCAATTTCCTTCTGATAAATTGGGCCTGCTGATGGAATGGGATTGGAATTTCGTCTGGGAAATCATGCCGACGCTGATCCAGGGGGTGAAGATCACCATCCTGGCGACGCTGCTCGGCTCGGTGCTGGCGGCGGTCGTCGGGCTGGGCATTGCGCTGGCGCGCCGCTCGCCCAACAAAGCGCTGTCGCGCACGGTCGGCTGGGCGGCTGAATTCATCCGTGGCACGCCGCTGCTGGTGCAGCTCTATTTCATTTTCTACGTGCTGCCCGACATCGGCATCCTGTTGCCGCCGCTGGTCGCCGGTGTCATCGGGCTCGGGCTGCATTACGGCACCTACACGGCCGAGGTTTATCGTGCCGGCATCGACAATGTGCCGCGCGGCCAATGGGAGGCCGCCAAGGCATGCAATTTGAGCGCCAGTCAGACCTGGACCCACATCATCATTCCGCAGGCCATCCCGCCGATGATTCCGGCGCTCGCCAATTATTTCATCGCCATGTTCAAGGAAACGCCGCTGCTGTCGGCAATCACCGTGCTGGAACTGATGAACCAGGCCAAAAGCGTCGCCAACACCTACTATCGCTATATCGAGCCGATCACCTTGGTCGGTGCTTTCTTCCTGGTCATCAGTCTGTTTTCGGTCGTGCTGCTGCGCTGGCTGGAACGCCGCTACGGCAAGATCGAGAGGTAACCGATGAAACCCTTGCCCGAGATCAAGATCTACCCGAAACGGCCGGCGCTGGATGCACGCCCGCTCGACATGCGCATCGGCCTGATCATCCTGGCCACTGACCACACCAGCGAACCGGATTTCCGCCGCATGGTGGCGAGCGAGCGGGTCGGCGTCTATGTCGCGCGCATTCCCTATGCCAACCCGACGACGCCTGAAAACCTGCGCAAGATGCAGCCGGCGCTGACGGCGGGCGCCGCCCTGATCCTGCCGGACGAGAAGCTCGATGCCATCTGCTATTCCTGCACTTCGGCCTCGGTGGTAATCGGCGATGCCGAGATCGAGGCGGCGATCCAGGTCGCAAAGCCCGGCGTGCCGGTGGTCACACCGCCGATGGCGGGCGTGCGCGGGCTGCGTGCGCTGGGCGCAAACAAGCTCAGCATCCTCACTCCCTACACGGTCGAGACATCCAGGCCGATGGCCGCCTATTTCGCGGCGCGCGGCTTCGAGATCGTCAGCTTCACCTGCCTCGGTTTCGAGGACGACCGCGAGATGGCGCGCATCGCACCGGCAACCCTTGTCGATCTTGCGCGGGAAGCGACCGACGCCAGCGCCGATGCGCTGTTCGTGTCCTGCACGGCGCTGCGTAGCGCCCTCGCGCTCACCGGCATGGAAAAGGCGATCGGACGTCCCGTGGTGACCAGCAACCAGGCGACCGCCTGGAACTGCCTGAGATTGTGCGGGGATGAGGCGCCGCATCCTGAGTTCGGGCGGCTGATGACGTTGCCGTTGGTTCAGTAAGACGATGTCCCACATTCACGAGCGACCCCCTCTGGCCTGCCGGCCATCTCCCCCTCGAGGGGGGAGATTAGCTGCTGCCCGGCTTTCGCCAATCACCGACGTGACAGGAAGAACGGCAGCGTCGAAGCTGCCAATCTCCCCCCTCGAGGGGGAGATGGCCGGCAGGCCAGAGGGGGTCGCCCCATGACGCGCGCCGTCGCCCTAGCGGACATCCGTATCGCCCGTGACCGTATCGCTGGCAAAGTCGAGCGCACGCCGACCGTGCTGTCCCCGAGCCTATCCGAACAACTGGGCGTCCCCGTTCACCTCAAGCTCGAACACCGGCAGACCACCGGCAGCTTCAAGCTGCGTGGCGCCTCGAACGCCGTCGCCTCGTTGAACGCCGAACAGAAGGCGCGGGGCGTGGTCGCGGCCTCGACCGGCAATCATGGCCGCGCGCTGGCGCATGCGGCGAAGCTTGAGGGCATGCGCGCCGTAATCTGCATGTCGCGCCTGGTGCCCGGCAACAAGCTCGACGAGATCCGCCGGCTTGGCGCGGAGGTCCGCATTATCGGCGACAGCCAGGACGATGCCCAGCAGGAGGTCGATCGGCTGGTGGCGCAAGAGGGGCTGGTGATGCTGCCGCCCTTCGACCATCCCGACATTATCGCCGGGCAAGGCACGGTCGGGCTTGAGATAATCGGGCAGGTCCCGGATGCCGCCCTCGTTCTGGTCCAACTCTCCGGCGGTGGGCTCGCCTCAGGGGTTGCTACGGCCATCAAAGGCGTCAGCCCCCGGACAAAAGTCATCGGTGTCTCGATGGCGCGTGGCGCGGCGATGAAGGCCAGCCTCGATGCGGGCCAACCGGTATTGGTGGAAGAATTGCCGACGCTGGCGGATTCGCTCGGCGGCGGCATCGGCCTCGACAATCGGCTGACCTTCGCCATGTGCCGCGACCTGCTCGATGATGTCATCCTGCTCAGCGAAGACGAGATCGCCGCCGGAATCCGTCACGCCTATGCGCAGGAGCGCGAAATCGTCGAGGGCGCGGGCGCTGTCGGCATCGCCGCACTGCTGGCCGGCAAGGTCAGGTCGGACGGGCCGGTGGTTGTTCTGCTGTCCGGTCGCAACATCGATATGGACGCGCACCGCACAATCGTTTGCGGCGTAGCGCCATCGCTCAAGGAGCGCGCCGCATGAGCCGGATGACCATCCTTACCGAGAAAGAGTTGCGGGCGATCGTGACACTCGATCTCGATGCCGTCGCCTGCGTCGAAAACGCCTTCCGTGCGCTTGCCACTCTGCCGGTGGCGATGCCGCCGATCCTGCGGCTAGACATTCCCGAGCATCGCGGCGAGGTCGACGTGAAGACCGCCTATGTGCCCGGCATTGACGGTTTCGCCATCAAGATCAGCCCCGGCTTCTTCGACAATCCGAAGCTCGGCCTGCCCAGCGTCAACGGCATGATGGTGCTGCTGTCAGCCAAGACCGGCCTGGTCGAAGCGCTGCTGCTCGACAACGGCTATCTCACGGATATCCGAACCGCTGCTGCCGGCGCCGTCGCCGCCAAACATCTGTCGCGGCAGGACTCGTCCGTTGCCGCGATCTTCGGCGCTGGCGTCCAGGCCGGGCTGCAATTGGAAGCACTCATGCTGGTGCGGCCGATTGCCGAGGCGCGCATCTGGGCACGCGATGCGGCAAAGGCCGAGGCAACCGCCGGAGCCCTGCGCGAAAAGCTCGGCATTCTCGTGCATGCCGAGCCCGACGCGGCAAACGCGGTCGCCGGCGCCGACATCATCGTCACCACGACGCCTTCGACCGAGCCGCTGATCAAGGCCGGCTTCGTTTCCGCAGGGCAGCACATCACCGCGATGGGATCGGACGCCGAGCACAAGAACGAGATCGCGCCGGCAATCCTGCGCATGGCCGATCTCTATGCCGCTGACAGTGGCCGCCAGACAAAGCGGCTGGGTGAGCTGCATCATGCAATCGCGGCGGGCGTGATGGCCGCCGAGGAAGAGGTGACCGAACTCGGCCAGATCATCGCCGGCGCGAAACACGGACGGCGCTCGGCCAGCGACATCACCATCGCCGATCTCACCGGCACTGGCGTCCAGGACACGGCGATCGCCACGCTCGCTCGAGACCGTGCGCGGGTGGCCGGTTCCGGGGCCATCTTCGAAAGCTGATGCTGGCCGCAGGAGCATGATCCGGAAAAGTGGGAACCGGTTTTCTCGGACAAACGGTTTTCCGTTTGTCCAGAGATCACGCTCAAACAAGAACGACGAGTTGGATTCAAAGCTGATACCGGCCGCAAGGCCCAACAAACGAGGACCAAGAACAATGCAACCGAACCTGAGATTCTCGCGCGGCGAATATGCGGATCGCCTCGCCAAGACACGCAAGGCCATGGAGGCCAAGGGCGTCGATCTTCTTGTTGTCAGCGATCCTTCCAACATGGCCTGGTTGACCGGCTATGACGGCTGGTCGTTCTATGTGCACCAGGCGGTTATCGTGCCGCCTTCGGGCGAGCCGGTCTGGTACGGCCGCGGCCAGGACGCCAACGGCGCCAAGCGCACCGCTTATCTCGCGCACGACAATATCGTCGGCTATGCCGATCACTATGTGCAGTCGACCGAGCGCCACCCGATGGATTTTTTGGCCAGCGTGCTTGCGGATCGCGGCTGGGGCAAGCTGACAGTCGGCGTCGAAATGGACAATTACTGGTTCTCGGCGGCCGCCTTTGCGTCGCTGCAGAAGCATCTGCCCAATGCCCGCTTTGTCGATGCCACCGCGCTTGTCAACTGGCAGCGTGCGGTGAAGAGCCCGACCGAGATCGATTATATGCGCAAGGCGGCCCGCATCGTCGAGGCCATGCATCAGCGCATCTTCGACAAGATCGAGGTCGGCATGCGCAAATGCGATCTCGTCGCCGAAATCTATGATGCCGGCACGCGCGGCGTCGACGGTATTGGCGGCGACTATCCGGCGATCGTGCCGCTGCTGCCGTCGGGTGCCGATGCCTCGGCGCCGCATCTGACCTGGGATGACAGAGCGATGAAGCGGGGCGAGGGCACCTTCTTCGAGATTGCCGGCTGCTACAACCGCTATCACTGCCCGCTGTCGCGCACCGTCTTCCTAGGCAAGCCGACGCAGGAATTCCTCGATGCCGAGAAGGCGACGCTGGAAGGTATGGAAGCCGGGCTGGCTGCCGCGAAACCCGGCAACGCCTGCGAGGACATCGCCAACGCCTTCTTCGGTGTCCTCAAGCGATACGGTATCGTCAAGGACAACCGCACCGGCTACTCGATCGGCCTGTCCTATCCGCCGGACTGGGGCGAGCGCACGATGAGCCTGCGTCCCGGCGACCGCACCGAGCTCAAGCCCGGCATGACCTTCCATTTCATGACCGGCCTGTGGCTGGAAACGATGGGACTGGAGATCACCGAGTCCATCCTGATCACCGAAACCGGTGTGGAGTGCCTGGCCAATGTGCCGCGCAAGCTGGTGGTGAAGGATTGAGCCCGATGTCCAGCACCCGCCCGTCGCCGATCGCGCCGACCGTCGATTTCGACCGCGACGGCATTCAGCACGGTTTCCTGCGCTTGCCCTACAGCCGCGACGATTCCGCGTGGGGCTCGGTTATGATCCCGATCTGCGTCATCCGCAACGGCAACGGGCCGGCAGCGCTGCTGACCGGCGGCAACCATGGCGACGAGTATGAGGGGCCGCTGGCCCTCTACGATCTCGCCAGGACCCTCGATCCCAAGCAAGTCAGCGGCACGGTGATCATCGTGCCGGCCATGAACTATCCGGCCTTCCGTGCTGGCACGCGCACCTCGCCGATCGACAGGGGCAACATGAACCGCAGCTTTCCCGGCCGGCCGGACGGGACGGTGACCGAGAAGATCGCCGACTATTTCCAGCGTGAGCTGCTCCCCCGCGCCGACATCGTGTTCGACTTCCATTCCGGCGGCAAGACGCTGGACTTCGTGCCGTTCTGCGCCGCGCATACTTTGCCCGACAAGGCGCTGGAACAGAAAGCCTTCGACGCGGTCGCGGCCTTCGCCGCCCCGTTCTCGATGCGCATGATCGAGATCGACGCCGTCGGCATGTATGACACGGCAGCCGAGGAGATGGGCAAGGTCTTCGTCAGCACCGAGCTGGGCGGCGGCGGCACGTCGCGTGCGCAGACGGTGCGGATCGCGCGGCGCGGCATTCTCAACGTACTGCGCCATGCTGGCATTGTAGATGGTGCGGTCGAGAAGACTCGAACCCAGTGGCTCGACATGCCGTCGGGCGATTGTTTCTCCTTCGCCGAAGATGACGGCATGATCGAAACCATGGTCGATCTCGGTGAGCCCGTCGAAGAAGGCTCGGTGCTGGCGCGCATCCATTCCACCGGCCGCACCGGCATCGCCCCGCAGGAGATCCGGGCAAAAATGTCGGGCATGCTGGCGGCGCGGCATTTCCCCGGGCTGGTCAAGGCCGGCGACTGCGCGGCGGTGGTGGCTGTGCACGTCTGAGCGATTCCGCCGAGGCTTGCTCCACCCGGTTCGCGTCCATCGTCACTTGCTCTTGATCCGTTGCGGAGCCTTCGGCGCGGCGGAAAGAAGCAGCATGGCGAGCGGAGTCGACATTGCAGGAGGATGTCACTATATAGCGGCGGCTTCGACCTGCGCGCCCGAGGGCAGCACCTCGAAGCAACTGTGAATGTGTAGTGTGTTGCGCCATCTATTGTGACGGAAATCGGCTCGGAAACCGGAAAAAAGCAAATAGAAACAGTGGCGCAGCGCTGGGCGTGACCCAGCCAACGGTACCGACCCCTCCAGAATCAGAAAATGCTCTTGACCCCTCGATTTCCTATGGCTCTGTGGACCTTGGACGGCATTGGCTTGCCGGACGACCGCGACTCGGCTGGAATGGGGACATGCATCCTTTGCGGGATGTCGACGTTTGTGATTACCAACCGGCTTTGCCGCCAGGGAACAGCAGTATGAGTGAACACGCCATCGAATTCTTGCGGGGATGGATCGGCGAAAAGGTCCATTGCCAGTCCTCCCAGGCA
>NZ_RZRK01000139.1:0-10223 GCF_003997835.1 Mesorhizobium sp. M7A.F.Ca.CA.004.12.1.1 | reverse complement strand
CGCCGAAACGATACGCAGTTGAAGATTGCTCATCCCGCGGCCGGTCGCGAAGCGACGTCCTGGCCCCCAAGTCCGCCGAAACGGCGTTCGCGGCCAGCAAACTCACGCAAAGCTTCCGCAAGGTGCTCGCGGCTGAAGTCGGGCCAGTAGCAAGGCAGGAAGACGAGTTCGCTATAGGCGGCTTGCCACAGAAGGAAGTTCGACAGCCGGAGCTCGCCGCTGGTGCGAATGACCAGTTCCGGGTCGGGAATGCCTTGCGTATCGAGCGCGCCGGCAAAGCTTTCGGCTGATATCGCCTCGGCGTCGAGTTCGCCACGCGCCACGGCCGCCGCAAGCTTTTGTGCCGTACGAACGATTTCGTCTCGTCCGCCATAGTTGAAGGCGATCACCAGCGTCAGCGATTCGTTTGCGGCCGTCAGCGTTTCGGCCTCGTCGAGCAGTCCCCTGATATCAGACTGCAGCCCTGCCCGGTCACCGATGATTCTAACCCGCACACCGCTCTGGTGCAGTTCAGCAAGGTCACGGCGAATGAACATTTTCAAGAGGCCCATCAGGTCGCTGACCTCGGACTTCGGCCGCGACCAGTTCTCCGACGAGAAAGCATAGACGGTCAGGTAGGAAATGCCGAGCCCAGGTGCCGCGCGCACCGTCTTGCGCAGCGCCTCGACACCGGCACGGTGGCCCGCAAGACGGGGCATGCCGCGCGCCTTGGCCCAGCGTCCGTTTCCGTCCATGATGATCGCGACATGCGCGGGCGTTGCCATGTTCTCGCTTTCGGGTCAGCCGGCGGCCATGACCCTAAACCTGCATGATTTCAGCTTCCTTATCGGAAAGCAGGTGGTCGATGGTGCTGATCGTCTCGTCGGTAAGTTTCTGGACCTGGTCCGAGCGCTTGCGCTGATCGTCTTCGCTGATGTCGCCGTCTTTCTCCGCCTTCTTCAGGAAGTCCATGCCGTCGCGGCGCACATGGCGCGCGGCGACACGGGCATTCTCGGCGTAGGTGTGCGAGATCTTGACCAGTTCCTTGCGGCGCTGTTCGTTAAGTTCGGGAAGTGGAATCCTGAGGTTGGTGCCGTCTACGATCGGGTTGAACCCCAAATTGGATTCGCGGATCGCGCGGTCGACCGCGCCAACCATCGACTTGTCCCATACCGATACCGAGATCATGCGCGGCTCCGGCACCGAGACGTTGGCGACCTGATTGATCGGCATGGTGGTGCCGTAGGCCTGCACCTGGATCGCATCGAGCAGATTGCTGGAGGCGCGACCGGTCCGCAGCGAGGCCAGATCATGCTTGAACGCGGCAATGGCCCCATCCATGCGCCGCTTGAGATCGTCGTACTCACCACTCATCTTTATCTCCTCGACCCGTCTAATGCGGGCTCACTGCTTCGGGGCCGTCTTCGAATCGAACTTTCGAAAACCGGCTTCCCTTTTCGGGTCAGGCCGCCGATCAATCGTCCGCGACGACCGTGCAGCGGCCGCCGCCCCTCAGAATATCGCCGAAACCACCTTTTTCGTGGATCGAATAGACGATTATCGGAATGTTGTTTTCGCGCGCAAGTGCAATCGCAGCAGTATCCATGATGGAAAGGCCGCGATTTATGACTTCGCCATGGCTGATGCGCTCGAAACGCGTCGCATTCGGATCCTTCTTCGGGTCCGCCGAGTAGACGCCGTCGACCTGAGTGCCCTTGAACAGCGCGTCGGCGCCGATTTCAGCGGCGCGAAGGGCCGCGGCCGAATCAGTGGTGAAGAATGGATTGCCGGTGCCGCCGGCAAAGATCACCACCTTGCCCTGGTTCATGTAGGCGGTCGCCTGGCGCTGCGAAAAGCTCTCGCAAAGTTCGGGCATGGCGATCGCCGAAAGCACCACGGCGTCGACGCCGATCTTGTTCAACGACGTGCGCAGCGCCAGCGAGTTGATCACCGTGGCAAGCATGCCCATGTGGTCGCCGGTAACACGGTCGCCGCCCTTGGAGGCAACGGCCACGCCGCGAAAGATGTTGCCGCCGCCGATGACGACGCCGACCTCGATGCCCAATGCACGCGCCTCGGCGATGTCGCCGGCGATGCGATCCACCACTGACACGTCGATGCCGAAATGCTGCTCGCCCATCAACGCTTCGCCCGACGCTTTCAGCAAGACACGTCGGTAGAGGGGCTTCACCGTCATCTGGGCCTCTTCATTTGCATGTGGCGCGTTCCGGGTGGCTGCTCTCGCGCAGGCGCGCCACCGAAACAATGGCGTTCCGATACACGAAGGGCGCCGCGATGTCACGCGGCGCCCTTCCCGGAATTCTCTCGCCTTTTGTCAACTCACGCCGGCAAATGCACCTTCCATGAGCAGGTCAGGGAAATAGCCCGCAGGCTTGCAGCCGACGGCCTGGCCCCCGGTAAGGCCGCCCTGGATTTCCGGACCGAAGAACGAGTACGGGAACGGCGTGACCGGCAGGCTGACTGCGTCGAGCCTTGCCAGGAGCTCTTGGGGGATCTCGAAATCGAGCGCGCCGAGATTGTCCCTGAGCTGATCGAGCCTCGTCGCACCGATGATCACCGAAGCGACACCGGGCCGCGTTGCCGCCCAGTTCAAGGCGATTTGGGCCATGCCGCGGCCAAGCTCGCCGGCGGCCTTTTCCAGTTCGGCAACGATTGCCCAGTTGCGGTCGGTGAACTTCTGGAAGCCGGGATTGGTCGAACCGCGCATCGCCTCCAGCCTGCCGCCGGCGTTGCTGATTGTGTCTGAACGATATTTGCCGCTCAGCAAGCCGCTGGCCAGCGGGCTCCAGACCATGATGCCGGCGCCATAGCGCGTGCCGAAAGGCACGAATTCATGCTCTATGTTGCGCTCGACCAACGAATATTCGAGCTGCAGCGCCGAAACCGGTTCATAGCCGCGCTGCTCAGCGATGGACTGCGCCCTGCTCGCGTACCAGGCGGGGACGTCGGAGAGACCGACATGGCGAATCTTTCCGGCGCGCACCAGATCGTCCAGCGTTCGCATCACCTCTTCCGGTGAAGTCAGCCTGTCCCAGGCATGCAGGACATAGAGGTCGATATAATCGGTGCCGAGCCG
This sequence comes from Mesorhizobium sp. M7A.F.Ca.CA.004.12.1.1, assembly GCF_003997835.1. NCBI lineage: Bacteria > Pseudomonadati > Pseudomonadota > Alphaproteobacteria > Hyphomicrobiales > Phyllobacteriaceae > Mesorhizobium > Mesorhizobium sp. M7A.F.Ca.CA.004.12.1.1. Next base: position 7,147 of record NZ_RZRK01000139.1, on the reverse strand, counting down.
CTTCAGCGAGCCTTCGACGGCGCGGATGATGTTCTTGCGGCCGTTGCCGCCGGCATTCGGATTGCCCTGCTCCAGATTCATGCTGAACTTGGTGCTGATCACCGCTCTGTCGCGCAGACCGCGTTCGGCTATGAACTCGCCAAGCCAGGTCTCGGAGGTGCCGCCGGTATAGGCATCGGCCGTATCGAAGAAATTGCCGCCTGCCTCGACATAGGCATCGACCAGGGCGCGGGCCGTCTCCTTGTCGGCGCCCCAGCCCCATTCGGTGCCGAAGGTCATGGTTCCGAGCGCCAGCCGGGTGACACGAAGCCCGCTGCTGCCAAGGGTGTAGAAGGGCATGGTCATGATGTCGCTCCGATCCTGATCCAATCTTCAATGCCGATCCTGTCCGGGGGTCGTCTTGACCCACGGGTTGCCGCGTTCATGCGTCATGCGGAATGTGAAGCCGTCCACGCTCCAGTCGGCTCCCGAACGGGTCAGGTGGTGTTCGTAGGTGCCCCAGACTTCCCATAGCGGTTCGCCATTGCCTTCCATCCGGTTCCAGGCGTAGCCGTTGGAGGAGACAGTCGCGGCGTCGCCGTCGATGGCGACCTGATGGTTGGTGCGCAGGTGCAGGCTGGTCTTGTTGCCCCTGAGGTTGGCGGCCCAGGTCCCGATCAGGTCGTCCGACGCGATGGTGGCCGCAGGCTGCCCACTCAGGCTGCTGAAGTCGACGGTGACGCGGTCGGCGAAGTAACTACGGGCGAGCCGCCAATCCTGGGCATCGACCGCGCGGTCGATGGCATCGGCGATGCGTATGACGGCGCGCTCATCGGCGAGCGTGATTTCAGGGGACGATTCGGCTCCGCCGGCATCGACCGGCGCCAGCGCGATACCCGCCGCGAAGGTGGCATACCTCAATGCATTCATGTCTCTTCTCCTTTGCGCATCGGCCCGTCGCCGGTTTGCTGGCGACAATGTGGGCCAACAGGCCGGCATCGAAAAGATTGCATTATTCGCATGGACTATGCGATATTATGCATGAATGGATCGCGACCTGCTCAGCCACCTTCCCGTTATCGTCGCCGTGGCGCGGCGAGGCGGCTTTGCGCTTGCCGCTGCCGAACTCGGCATGAGCCCTTCGGCGGTCAGCCACGCTGTACGCCTTGTGGAGGAGCGCATCGGCCCGCCGCTCTTTGCCCGCACGACCCGCAGCGTATCGCTGACCGAGGCCGGTCAGGCGCTTGTCGCGACGGCCGAGCCCGCGCTGCAGGATATCGCCGAGCGGATGGAGCGTATCCGCGGCATCAAGGGTCGCCCGGCGGGACTGCTCAGAATCAATGTATCACATATCGCCGTCCCGATGGCGGTGACGCCGGTGGTGACGGCCATGGCCGAGCGCTATCCGGATGTGACAGTGGAAATCTTTGCCAATGAAGGATTGGTCGATATCGTCAGCGAAGGCTTTGACGCCGGCATCAGACTTGGCGAAATGATCGCGCAGGACATGATCGCGATCCGGATGACCCCGCCATTCCAGGTGATCATCGTAGCGTCACCAGCCTATATCGGCCGGCATGGCCGCCCGCACAGCCTGGCCGATCTCGCCGCCCACAATTGCATCGGCTACCGTCTGGTGCGATCCGGCGCGGTCTATCGTTGGGATTTGACGGAGGACGGCAAGGACGTGGCCGTGGAAACGCGCGGCACCGCCATCGTCACCGATTCGCTTGCCGCGATCGACCTGGCGCTGTCGGGAATGGGACTGGCCTATGTGTTCGAGCCGCTGGTGCGCGCCGACCTGGCCGCTGGTCGGCTTGTCCAGGTGTTGCCGCAGTCGGCAATCGAGGAACCAGGCCTGTTTCTCTACTTTCCGCGCCGGGCGGCAATGGCACCGAAGCTGCGCGCCTTTGTCGACGTCACACAAGAAATCGGCCGGACACCCTCGCGAGCGCCCGGCCGAGTTGCCTGAGCCGAAAAGCTGCTTGGCAGCTTACTTCTTGACCGCTGCAGCGACTTCCGCGGCGAAATCGGTCTCTTCCTTCTCGATGCCCTCGCCCAGCGCAAAGCGCAGGTAGGCGGTGATCTTGGCCGGGGCGCCGATGTCCTTCTCGGCATCCTTCAGCGCCTTCTCGACAGTGATGTCGGGATTGAGCACGAAGGCCTGCTTCAGGAGCACGACTTCCTCGTAGAACTTGCGCAGACGGCCCTCGACCATCTTCTCGATGATCGCTTCCGGCTTGCCGGACTGGCGCGCCTGGTCGGAGAAGATCGCCTTCTCGCGTTCGACCGCGGCCGGATCGATCTGCTCTGCGGTCAGCGCCAGAGGGTTGGTGGCGGCAACATGCATGGCCACCTGGCGGCCAAAGGCGTTGGCTGCATGCTCATTGCCCGTGGTCTCGATCGCGACCAGCACGCCGAGCTTGCCAAGGCCGTCGGCAACCGCGTTGTGGACGTAGGTAGCGACAGCGCCGTGCGGGACGGTGAGCTTGGCCGAGCGGCGGAAGCCCATGTTTTCGCCGATGGTGCCGACAGCGTCCTTGATGGTGTCGGCAACAGACTTGTCGGAACCTGGATACTTTGCGGCGGCCACAACCTCCGTCGTGCCATAGGCCAGCGCAACCTTGGCAACGTTGCCGACGATTTCCTGAAACGCGGCGTTGCGGGCCACGAAGTCGGTCTCGGAATTGACTTCCACGACGGCAGCTTCGCGCACGCCGTTGTCGACGCCGATCAGACCTTCAGCCGCGGTGCGGCCAGCCTTCTTGTCGGCCTTGGAGATACCCTTCTTGCGCAGCCAGTCGACGGCCTCTTCCATGTTGCCGTTGGTCTCGGTCAACGCGGCCTTGCAATCCATCATGCCCGCGCCGGTCAAGTCGCGGAGTTCTTTGACCTGTGCAGCCGAAATGCTCATTGTCGCCTCTTTGTTTTAAATGCACCGACGCACCATCGGTATTCGATGGTGCGTCTGTTTAGCGTGCCAGAATATGAGAAAGATGAAGGCCGCAACCGGCCTTCGATTATCAAGCTTCGGGAGCTTCCGACGCCGGGGCCGGAGCCGGGTCGAGCGCGGGTTCGACCGGAGCTTCGACCGAAGCGCCGATGTCGACGCCGAGCGCGCCCTGCTGGCGGGCGATGCCGTCGATCGCAGCCTTGGCGATCAGATCGCAATAGAGCTGGATGGCGCGGGCCGCGTCGTCATTGCCGGGGATCGGGAAGTCGATCTTGTCCGGATCGCAGTTCGAATCGATGATGGCGACGACCGGGATGCCGAGGCGCTTGGCCTCGAGGATGGCGATCGCTTCCTTGTTGGTGTCGATGACGAACATCAGGTCGGGCGTCGAGCCCATGTCCTTGATGCCGCCCAGCGCCTTGTCGAGCTTCTCGCGCTCGCGGTCGAGGTTCAGGCGTTCCTTCTTGGTCAACCCTTGCGCCTCGCCGGCCAGCATCTCGTCGAGCTTGCGCAGGCGCTGGATCGAATTCGAGATCGTCTTCCAGTTGGTCAGCATGCCGCCGAGCCAACGCGAGTTGACATAATACTGAGCCGAACGCTGTGCAGCATCGGCGACGATCTCGGACGCCTGGCGCTTGGTGCCGACGAACAGCACGCGGCCACCCTTGGCGACGGTGTCGGAAACCTGCTTAAGCGCCTGATGCAGCAAAGGCACCGTCTGCGACAGGTCGATGATGTGGATGTTGTTGCGGGCGCCATAGATGTAGGGTGCCATCTTCGGGTTCCAGCGGTGGGTCTGGTGGCCGAAGTGAATGCCAGCTTCCAAAAGCTGGCGCATGCTGAAATCAGGCAGTGCCATTCAAAGTTCCTTTCCGGTTAGCCTCCACGGACACAGGCATTTTTGGACTTTGTCCTCGAACGCCACCGGAGGTTTCAGCCGGATTTCTCCCGGGCAGACACCAAAGTCCGTGTGTGGAATGAGCGCGCATATAGAGGGGATGCGCGATAAACGCAAGCGCCGCGGGATCTGTGATGCGGCGTGCGACGATCCGCGCCCTGCCGTCAGCGCTTTATCTTCCCGTTCGGCACTCGCACTCGCCGGAAGACCGCGACGATCTCCTCGCGGCTGCATTCGATGGCGCCGAGCCGCACCGCACGGTCGCGCTCGAAGCCGGTTATGTCATAATGCGGCGCCGATGTCTTGGGCGGCCCCTGGTAGGATGAGCGCTTGACGCCGAGCCGGGCGGCAAAGCGATGCAACTCGTCGGTGTCGTCGGCCAACAGATGGCACCAGCGATGGCCGGCCCAGTTCCAGATCGCTGCGTCGACATAGACCGCCATGAAGCTTGCTGTTTGCCTTCCATCCTCCACCACAGCGGGCCACGTGGCCCGTCAGGATGTCAGGGACGATAGAATGGATTCGGATAGAAAATGAAGCCGCCATTGGCCGCAAGCTCGGCCACAATGTTGGTGACCGTATCCTGCATGCGACGGTGCAGTTCGGCAACCGCATCGTCGATCGAGCCCGCATGCTCATGCAAGCCCAGTGCCTCCGGCACCCGGATGTGGGCGCAACGCGGCCCGGCCGGCTGCGGAATGAACCGGTTTATCGTGTCGCGCAGCCCGCCTCGACAATAGTCGTTGCGGATCCGCTTCAGATGTTCGGCGATCTGCTCTTGGGTGATGCGCGGATTGGCGCAGGCCCAGGGTCCGATGCGCTGCAGCCTCTGAACCCTATCGGCGAGCGCGCGGACCTGGCTTTGCCGTTCCGTATCGTCGGTGTTTTCGCGTTGCCAGCGACGCGCACGCCGCAGAAGCTCTGCGGTGTCGGTTATGGCAGCGTCGAATGAGATGCTTTCGCCGAGTCGGCGGCCGAGTTCAGCAACCAACGCCTGCTGGCGCTCGGCATAGGTTGCGCCTTCGTCGGATGGCATGCCCGATGCTGCTTCATCGCGGGCCAGCAGCGCCGAATAGACATGGTGGATGCGCTGCGGCAGCGTGTCGGTCGCAAGGCGTTCTATTTTCAGGCTTTTCTCGACATAAGCGCATTCCTTCGCCAGCGCCGCTTCGACATTCCCGGTGAAGGCGAGCTTCCACACGACTGGCGCGATCCAGACCTTGAAATCGGAATCCGTGGCCCGGCCGCGCTTGAGGGCCTCCAGCCCCATCTCGATGGCACCCGGCAGCAAAGGCGCAACGACATTGGCATGCCAGCCGACGCCGCCTTCGGGATGCAGCAGCACGCCATGGCCTTTCAAGGCCCAGGCGATGGAGTGTTCCTTGGCTGCCCCGCTATTGCCGGGAATCTGAGCGATGAGGTTGTTGGCCAGCCAGAACTTCTGCATCAGCCGGCCAAGGCCGTTGACGACACCATTGGTTGCCCATGAGGCCGTGAGCGGGCTGACCTGCGACACGATTTCCTTATCGATCATCCAGTCGGTGAAGAACTCGGGATGATTGGGCGTGATGAAGGTCGCCTTCCCTGCCCCGCAACTGGCCTTCAGCCGCTCAAGGTCGGCGTGGGGAAAGTCGATATGGCGGACATTTGAGACGCCGCGCAGACCGGCCAGGCGATTGAACGGCAAGATATCCCGAAATCCGGGAATGCCGCGGAGCATGACGATCCGGTTGACGGATGTCATGGCCCTGATCAGTGCCGGGTTGGGCCGCGGCGCCACGAATGTATCGATCCTGCTCAAGCTGATCCCCCTCGCGCCTGGACGCCGGGGAGAGGTTGAGAGACGATTGCGGCACGTTCAAGTCGATCGTTACGACCACGCCGTGTCGTGGTAAATCAACTGCCTAGACCGGCACTATTTGGCGGGACAGGGTTTCGTCTGGTCGAACAGCGACAGGTTGACCAGCTTGCCGGTCATCGAGAAGTCGCCATAGTCCATGACGAGATCGCGGGTGATGCCGTTCTCATGCAGCTTGAAGCTGATACGGTATTCCGGCACCTCTTCGCCCGTCTTGTTGGTGTCGTCGAAATAGGCGATGTCGACCGGCCAGTATTTGTCGGTAGCGAGCTTTGCCAGTGCCGAAGCTTCCGGGTCGGCCTTGTCGGCATCGGTTTTCTTGCCGACCACGACGGTGGTGGTCATCACCTTGTTGGCGTCTTCGGAACCGTCGAACAGGTTGGTTTCGTAAAAATTCTCGCCCTTTTCGGCCTTGCCGATCAGCTCGACCAGATGCTGGGTCGGGAATTGGGTTGTCGCCAGCTCGACGCTGTTCTTTTCAGGCTTGTCGATGTCGACCTTCAGGCCCTTGGTCTCTTTGGTGGCGATGCCCTTGACCTCCTTGTCGAGATTCTGGTCGACGAAGGATTTTGTCACGAACGAAAATGTCTTGCCTTCGGCGTCCTCGAAAGTGGTCGTCTGCTGGTCGGTCAGCCTGGTGTTGTCGGCGGTGACGATCTGGGTGACGAAGCGGAATTTCACCGTATAGCCTTCGCAGGCCGAGCCATTGAACTCATAGACCATGCGGCCGGATATGCCTGTGATGCCGGACTGATCGGACGCTTTTTTCAAGGTAAGATCGTAGACGGCGCGGTGGGCTTGCAACGCCGGCGCTGCGAAGGCAGGGCCTATCGAGAAGACCCCCGACAACAGGACGGCATGGAATGCGAGGCGCGTTGCGCGCATGAGGTACTCCGATCGTCGCGACTGATGGCAGGCCGCAGGGAAAGATGGTCCAGCTTAAAAAAAGTCGTGGCGGAAGCGAGGCAAAAATAGCAATTTCGGCCCGGCCGGCGCGGCGTCACCAAGCAATAGGGAAATACCATGAGTGAAACAATCGAAAAGCGGCTAAGCGATCTGGGTGTGACGCTTCCCGTCGCCGCCGCGCCCGCCGCCAACTACGTGCCCTATTGCCGGACCGGCAATCTGCTGTTCACCGCCGGACAATTGCCGCTCAAGGACGGCAAGCTGCAGGCGAGCGGGCTGTTAGGTCGCGATCTCGATACCGCAGGTGGCAAGGATGCGGCAAAATACTGCGCGATCAACATTCTGGCGCAGGCCAAGGCAGCACTCGGCGACCTCGAGAAGATTAGCCGTCTGGTGAAGATCACCGTTTTCGTCGCCTCGACACCTGAGTTCGCCGAGCAGCATCTGGTTGCCAACGGCGCCTCCGATTTCCTGGTGGCGGCCCTTGGCGAGCGTGGCAAGCATGCGCGCTCCGCCGTCGGCACCGCCTGCCTGCCGCTTAATGCCGCAGTGG
>NZ_RZRK01001399.1:0-699 GCF_003997835.1 Mesorhizobium sp. M7A.F.Ca.CA.004.12.1.1 | reverse complement strand
GGCTTCAAGGGCGCCGCGCGGATCCTCGAAGGCCAGCAAGGAATGGCTGCCGGCATGTCCAGCGACGCCGATCCGGCCCGCCTGACGGACGGGCTCGGCAGCCGTTGGGCAACCGAGGAGACCTCCTTCAAATGGCACGCAGCCTGCCGGCACACTCATCCGGCCGCCGACGCGCTGCAGTCTCTCATGCGCCGCGAAGGGCTCGGTCCGGACGACATCACCGGCGTGGTGACCCATGTCCATCAGGGAGCCATCGATGTCCTGGGCGCGGTGGTCACTCCGCAAACCGTCCACCCAGGCGAAGTTCTCCATGGGCACGGTTTTGGGGCTGATCGCTGTTCACGGCGTCGCCGACCTCGACGCGTTCGAACACCACGCGCTTGCCGACGCCCGCGTCGCACGCTTCCGCGCGAAGGTGCGGATGGAACTCGACGCCGAGGTCGACACCCTTTATCCCAAGCAGTGGGTCGGCAAGGTGAGCGTCACGACGGTTGACGGCCGCAAATTCAATGCCCGCGTCGACGAGCCCAAGGGAGATCCCGGCAACACCCTTTCGAAACAGGAACTGGAAGCCAAGGCCATACGTCTTGCCGAATTTCGAGGCGGGGCCACCGCTGACGAGATGCGTCGCTGCATAGCCCGCATCTGGAGGCTCGGTCAGCCCGGGAGCACGGCGCACATATTTGCTGAGAGTTAGCC
>NZ_RZRK01001398.1:0-708 GCF_003997835.1 Mesorhizobium sp. M7A.F.Ca.CA.004.12.1.1 | reverse complement strand
GGAGAAGTCAGGCGTCACCAAGAGCCACTTCAAGGAATTCATCCGCGCCCAGATGGCCTGGAACCAGGCTTTGAGCGCGCGCTACCGTTCCGGCGACGGCACCGGTGCCGTCAGCGGGCAGGATCTCGTGAGGAAGATGCTCGAAAAAGGCGGCGCCATACCGAGCGCCACCGAATACATGCTGCAGCAGGTCATCTTCGTGGTTCCGGCGGCTGAACGCAGCGCGACGCTGGGCAAACGCAAGCGCGAGGCCGACGCCATGCGCACCCGCTTCAACGGCTGCAACACGACGCGCGAATTCGCCAAGGGCCTGATCGACGTCACCGTTCGGGATCTGGGCCGGGTGCTGGCGCCGCAGCTGCCGCCGGACTGGGCCGAGCAGATCAAGGCGACCAAAGTCGGCGGTGCCACTGCCACGCGCGAAACCGAACGCGGCGTCGAATTCATCGGCATCTGCTCGTCGCGCGAAGTGTCCGACGACAAGGTCGCCCAGATGGCGTTTCAGGCCGAAGGCTCCGGCGGCGACAAGGATGCCGACGCGCTCAGCAAGAAATATGTCGACGAGCTGAAGGCAAAAGCCCGCATCGTCAAGCGCTGACGTGAGCAACGCAGTGACTGCGCTCGCGTTGAGCGCCGGCGATCCGTCCGGCATTGGGCCGGAGATCGCCATCGCCGCCTTTATGGCGCGCGAAGCTGCCGCCCTGCCCC
>NZ_RZRK01001397.1:0-709 GCF_003997835.1 Mesorhizobium sp. M7A.F.Ca.CA.004.12.1.1 | reverse complement strand
CTACATCATCGGATTGCATCAGGCTATTCGTTCCCGCTCGACCAACTCATTTGGGGCGCGCCACTTGCGCTGCCTGATACCACTTTGGCCCGATAGTTTTCTAGCAATCCCGTCCCAGCAGCCTGGTGATCTGGGGGGTGACGATTATGGTGAACAGCCCGGGATCGCTGAAAGCCCTCGCGGACAGCATTGCCCCGTGAACCGATGCCATCAGCATCTGGGCCTCCTCCTCCGGCCGGTTGTTCAAGCGGAACAAGTCCTGTTCCATTCCAGCCCGCAGCACCGACGTAAGCCATCCCGCGAGATTTTGGAAATGGGCACGAACGCGTGACGCCACCTCTTCCGGCAGCATCTGCATCTCGCCGGCGAGCATCGCGCAGACGCAGAACGACGGCGAGGCATCGCGAATGCATGTCCGCCAATAGTTCAGATAGGACTGCAGTTGTTCAGCAGGGCTTGAGAGTTCTCCCCGGAGAGACTCCAAACCCACTTCGGCCTGCCGCCTGTAACGATCCACCAGCACCGAAACCAGCTCGGCCTTCGTCGGAAAATGATGGTGGATACTCGCCTTCCTGATGCCGATGTCAGCCGAGATATCGGCATAGCTGAACCCGTTGTAGCCTCCCGCGACGATGAGAGACTGCGCGACATCGAGAATCTTTTCTGAAGTCGAAGCCATTGATTTCATATCGCCGCCTACCTTCTGGTA
>NZ_RZRK01001396.1:0-711 GCF_003997835.1 Mesorhizobium sp. M7A.F.Ca.CA.004.12.1.1 | reverse complement strand
GCGCAAGTCGCCGGGGACGCGGAATGCGAGGCCGACGCAGGACCCGCCACGGTCGAGGCCGAGCACCAGCCCCGGCCGCTCGCGCGTGCCGCGATGCACGAAGGAATAGACGCAGAGCGAGCGCCGGTAACCATGCAGGCGGGCACGCTGGGTTTCGACATGCGCGAATCCCGGCCGCCAGATCAGCGAGCCATAGCCAAACACCCAAAAATCGCCCATATCGCCGCGCCTGATTGCAAAAGATGCCAACACCGCACCCGGACCGGTGTTTTTTCCGCCCGTCCCGTCTAACTATTCGTCTGTCTGCCTGGCGGAATCGACCACCCGTCCGCAACACCCATGCGATAACGAGAGCCAAAGCATGACGTCAAGTGACGAACGCCAGCCAAGTAACCGTCGCCGCCTGTTCTGGCTTGCAGCATTCATCGTCCTGCTGTTCGCCCTCTACAGCGGCGGCTGGTTCTATCTGGCCGACCGCGTCAGGAGCGAGGCCGACAAGGCGGTCGCCACGCTCAACAAGAATGGCGTCGAGGCCGGCTGCGCCAATCTCCAGGTCAGCGGCTATCCCTTGAGCTTTACCGTCTCCTGCGACAACCTCGCCTATGAAGACGATGCCAGGAACATCGCGGCCTCAGCCGGCAGTTTCAACGCAGCCGCCCAGATCATCCAGCCTCTGTCGCCGGTTGCCAATCTGCGCGGCCCGCTCAGGAC
>NZ_RZRK01001395.1:0-713 GCF_003997835.1 Mesorhizobium sp. M7A.F.Ca.CA.004.12.1.1 | reverse complement strand
GTTGCGAATAGCCCATATTGTTGACGATCTGCGGCTTGCGGCCGGCGACCTTCAAAAGCTGGCCGTAGGCTCGGTCGGCGAAGTCGAAGCGGCCGAGTTCATCATAGGAAGCGGCGAGCCCCATCCAGGCCTCCGCATTGTCGGCTTTCAACTCGACGGCCTTGCGGAAGTGCTTTTCGGCGAGGCCGTAATTGGCGTCGCGAAACTGCGCCTTGCCTTGCGCCAGATCGGAGGTTTCGGTGTCGTTTGCCGCCGGTTGGATGGCGGTGGTCTTGGTGGTGTCGACGCCACTCGTCGTACAGCCAGACATCATCAAGACGGCCGCCATTGCGGCCATTGCCGTGAAATTACTGTGACGCATGCCCCTGCCTCATCGCCCGATTTGCCGGGTCGTTCTTCAGGAAACACAATATATCAGCGGCGATTAAACTTCGGTGCCGAAACGCCGCCAAAATTCGGCTTCGGGCACACCAGCCATTAACCACCAGGCACCAGACGAAGACCTATTCCTAAGAGAATCCCGGCAGCAAGGAAGCGAGCGGCCTTTCACGGCCCCATGACCTTGAGTACTTCAGGAACCGGATAGCGGTTGCCGTCATAGCGCAGCCGGTAGGTCCGTTTCACCGGCTTGCCGGGATGGGACTGGCACTCGCCATCCTTGTCGGGAGACGGGTCATCGGTTTGCGTCCGCTCGAGCGCGACCATGTCGTGAT
>NZ_RZRK01001394.1:0-716 GCF_003997835.1 Mesorhizobium sp. M7A.F.Ca.CA.004.12.1.1 | reverse complement strand
TGGCCTGAAGGTTGGACAGCTTCTTCTCGTGCAGGAGGATGTAGACGTCCTCGAGCTCGGCAACCATCTTGTCGGCGTTGGTGACGAAGTAGGGCGAGAGGTAGCCGCGGTCGAACTGCATGCCTTCGACGACTTCGAGTTCGGTCTCGGCGGTCTTGGCTTCCTCAACCGTGATGACGCCTTCGTTGCCGACCTTCTGCATCGCTTCCGCGATCATCTTGCCGACCGACTCGTCGCCATTGGCCGAGATCGTGCCGACCTGGGCGACTTCCTCGGAGGTCTTGATCTTCTTGGCAGCCTTGCCGAGCGCGCCGACGACTTCGGTCACGGCCAGATCGATGCCGCGCTTCAGGTCCATCGGGTTCATGCCGGCGGCAACGGCCTTGTGGCCTTCCTGGACGATCGACTGTGCCAGAACGGTTGCGGTCGTGGTGCCGTCGCCGGCGATGTCGTTGGTCTTCGAAGCAACTTCGCGGACCATCTGCGCGCCCATGTTCTCGAACTTGTCTTCAAGCTCGATTTCCTTGGCGACGGTGACGCCGTCCTTGGTGATGCGCGGGGCGCCGAACGACTTGTCGATGACGACGTTGCGGCCCTTGGGGCCGAGCGTGACTTTCACCGCGTCGGCGAGGATGTTGACGCCGCGCAGCATGCGCTCGCGGGCATCACGGGAGAATTTTACGTCTTTGGCAGCCATTTTTAGCTCCTGGCAGGGG
>NZ_RZRK01001393.1:0-719 GCF_003997835.1 Mesorhizobium sp. M7A.F.Ca.CA.004.12.1.1 | reverse complement strand
GTCCCGGCCTTCTTGTCCTGGAGCTCCTTCGGCTGGGGAACGCGGCGCAACACGCTGCGCACCCTGGCCAGCACTTCGCGCAATTCGTAGGGCTTGACGATGTAATCGTCGGCACCGAGTTCCAGCCCGACGATGCGGTCGAGCGCGGTGCCGGCCGCTGTCGCATAGATGATGCCGATCGGCAGTTTCGAACGCAGCCAGCGGCCGAGCGAGAGGCCGTCCTCGCCCGGCATGGCGATGTCGAGAATGGCGAGATGGAACGATTGCGTTTCAACGAGGCTGCGCGCAGCGGCAGCACTTTCGGCGGTGGCCACCTCATAGCCGGCGGCGCCAAGATATTCGGCGACCGCGTCCCGTAGATCGGGCTCGTCCTCGACGATGACAATTCTTGCCCGCACGATGCTTTCGCTCCCACTTTCAGTGGAAAGTAGATTGGGTATAAACATCATGTCCAGCACTCATATCCGGGTTGCTAGGGAACGGTTGGAAAACATGGCTGCACGATCCGTCATTGCGCTCGTTTCGGTAGCCGAAGTGGTGGCGACCGAACTCGCCGACCATCTCGAGCGGCGCGGTCACGATGTGCATCAGGCGCGCCAGCCCTGGGAGGCCGAATCGCTGTTGTCGGGAAAGGGCATCGACGTCGTCGTCGTCGGCGACAGTCTCAGCCAGGCGGAGGGGCGGGACCTGCTCCGGCGTTATGGCGGCCAAGGTGGGGG
>NZ_RZRK01001392.1:0-720 GCF_003997835.1 Mesorhizobium sp. M7A.F.Ca.CA.004.12.1.1 | reverse complement strand
GCTCGGCACCCTGAAGGTGGCGCAGCGGCAGATTGTCGAGATTGCCAGGGCATTGCTCGATCGCGCCCGCATCGTCGCCATGGACGAGCCGACATCGAGCCTGACGCCGAGCGAATTCGAACGGCTCGCGCAAGTCATTACAGGTTTGGCGCGCGATGGCGTCGCCGTCGTCTATGTCTCGCACAAGCTGGATGAGGTGTTCGGCATCTGCCGGCGCGCCACCATCATGCGCGATGGCGTCGTCGTCGATTCCGTCGATCTGAAAGACCTGTCGGAGAAAGCGGTCGTGGCGATGATGGTCGGCCGCGAACTGGCGCAGGAACACCATAATTCCCATGCCACGAACAAGGTCATGCTGAGCGCGCGTGGCCTCTCCTCGGCGACGAAGGTGCGCAACGTGTCGTTCGATCTGCATCGCGGCGAGGTGCTGGGGATTGCCGGCCTGGTCGGTTCCGGCCGAACTGAACTTTTGCGGCTCCTGGCCGGCGCCGATCGCGCCACGGCCGGCACCATTGCAATCGACGGCAAGGCGGCGCGCTTCGCCGGCCCGCGCGATGCGATTGCCGCCGGCATCGGCCTGGTGCCGGAGGAGCGCAAGCGCGAAGGCATCGTGCCGCTGCGCTCGATCACCAGCAACATGGCGCTGGCCTCGATGAACGTATTCGCGCCGCGCGGCGTCATCGATCACACCAGGCTGAAACAGGTGGCGGTCGACAGGAT
>NZ_RZRK01001391.1:0-720 GCF_003997835.1 Mesorhizobium sp. M7A.F.Ca.CA.004.12.1.1 | reverse complement strand
TTCGGACACGCCGCCCTTCGACTGGCAGCCCGACACGATCGCGGCGAGCGCCAAGGCGATTGCCCATGTCCGCGGACAGTGGACCTGTCGGCCAGCTTCCATGAATGCTCCACCCCTATGTGCCGCCGGATATTGTTCCCGGTCTGGTCTTCAACGCATGTTACGGCGGACTTGCAGTGCCGTCTGTAGTTCTTTTAGCCGCCGAAGAGCCTGCCTCTGAGCGCCCTGATCTGCCTTGCTTGCCCGGCACTTCGATAGTCGGCGCATTTCATGTATCGCGGCCCCGGCACGAACACGCGGCGCACGCAAACGCCCTTTGCCTGGGCAGGGGCTCCGCCCTCTCCGCCCGGCGAAAATGCGGAAAAGCCGAACGTCGCCACCGGCAAAGGCCCGGTCACTTCAAAGCCTTCCCTTGCCAGGATTGCCCGCGCACGCTGGCAGTAGCGGACCGAAAGGGCCGAGAACCGGCTTTCATTGTGCCCGGCGCGATATTTCATGACGGTGGTGCACAGATCGCCCGCGGCGAGCCTGTTGGCCTGTGCAAGATATTTGACCCCCAGCGCGATGTTGGCCGCCGGCGCGCTCAGATCGTCCAGGGAACCTCGAAAGCCGAGCATTCTGGCCGTCGCCGGCATCACCTGCATCAGGCCGACTTCGCCGTCGCCGCCTTGCACGTCGGGATCGAAGCCGCTTTCGATCTCCATCACCGCATGCGCACGC
>NZ_RZRK01001390.1:0-728 GCF_003997835.1 Mesorhizobium sp. M7A.F.Ca.CA.004.12.1.1 | reverse complement strand
CCTCGGTGAGCTTGGAGGTGCAATGACGTGCGATCGCCAGCGCCAGCTCCCGTTCGGGAATGCCGGAGCCGTCATCGGTGACGCGGATCAGGTTCAGCCCGCCGCCGGCTGTGACGATCTCGACGCGCGAAGCGCCGGCATCGAGCGCATTCTCAACCAGTTCCTTGACGACGCTCGCCGGACGCTCGATGACTTCGCCGGCGGCGATCTGGTTGATCATCGTTTCGGAAAGCTGGCGGATGGGCATGGCAGCACTATAGGCGGATTCGAGACGGATGCGGAAGGATTCGGTGTTGCGGAACAGTGGATAGGCTGGCGAGACAGCACCTCCCTCTGGCAGGCCGCAGGGAGGTGCTGTCCCGCCGACTTCCAAGGGACTGGGAGGCGCTGCCCCTCACGCTTGCTCCGCCAGCCAGTCTCGCACCTTGCGGGCGTTGTCGCTGAGTTCCCGGTTCTTCGGCCAGACGACATAGAACGCCTTGCCGGTCTTCAGCACATGATCCGTCACCGGCACCAGCAAGCCCGACGCCAGCAGCCGCTCGGCGAGGTGCCGCCAGCCGAGCGCGATGCCCTGGCCTTCCATGACGCCCTGGATCACCAGGCCGTAGTCGTTGATGCGCAGGCCGCGCGCGGTATCGCTGAGATTGGCGCCCGCCGACTGGAACCATTCGTCCCAGCTGGCCGCCTCGCGATACGGCTCCTCCAGATGGATGAGGCGGTGCGTGGCC
>NZ_RZRK01000138.1:0-10241 GCF_003997835.1 Mesorhizobium sp. M7A.F.Ca.CA.004.12.1.1 | reverse complement strand
GCGCGCGTGTTTGACGGCCGGGTGATGTGGCCGGAAAAGCCGACGACTGTTGGATTTGACATGGCAGTGAGCCTCTTGGATGGTCGAAGGTTTGACGTGGCGGGCCGTCCCGCCCGCCGGTGGGAGATCAGCTCCAGGCGTGCAGCGGCGGATTTTCGCCGTTGAGGAAATATTTGCCGAGGATCGAATATTTCCAGCGCACCGGATCGTGCAGCGTGTGCGTGCGGGCATTGCGCCAATGCCGGTCGAGATTGTGTTCGGCCAGGGTCGAGCGTGTGCCTGCCAGTTCGAACAGCTTGTTGGTCGCGGCGATGGCGATCTCGGTCGACAGGATTTTTGCCTCGGCGGTGACGATCTGCGCATGCGCGACCGTGTCGGCGGTCGGCTCGGCCACTGCCCGGTCGATCGCCAGGCCGGCCTTCTCCAGCAGCGCCTGCGCCGCGTGCAGGCGCAGCGTCAGGTCGCCGATGGCCTGAATGGTGTAGGGATCGTCCCAGGCGTTGTCGACGCCGCTGTCGATCCAGGCGCGGCTTTTGGTCCTGACGAAGCTGACGGTCTCGTCGATCGCCGCCTGGGCGATGCCGGTGTCGACCGCCACCTGGATGATCTGGAAGATGGCGCCGTCGGCGGTCGGCCTGTCGTAGCCCTTGTAGCCGGGTACCAGATGCGTCTTCGGCAACTTGACGTTGTCGATGATGACGGTGCCGGACAGCGTCGTGCGCTGGCCAAAGCTCGACCAGTCGTCGATGACGGTCAGTCCGGGTGCGCCGCGGTCGGCGATCGCATACCAGGCGCGGCCCTCGTCATCGAGCGCCACGATCGGCACCAGGTGGGCAAGCAGCGCGCCGGACGAATAGAATTTGCGGCCGCTGACAACCACATGATCGCCGGCATCGGTGAAGCGGGTCTCAAAATCGGCGGCGCGCTTGGAGCCGAACTCGGAAAAGGCGTTGCCGAACCGCGTGCCTTTCAACGCTTCGGCAAACAGCAGCTTCTGCTGGTCCGCGTCGGCCACGGTGCGGATGGCGGCTACAACGCCGAGATGGTTCTGGGCAACCTGGCCGATCGAGGAATCCGCCGCCGAGATGATCTCGATCACCTTCGCCAGCGTCGCATATGACACCTCCGGCCCACCGAATGCCTTTGGTACATTGATCGACCAAAGGCCGCTTTGCGAAAAGGCATCGAGTTCGGCGACCGGCCAGATCCGCTCGCGATCGCGTCGGGAGGAATCCTTGACGAATTCGGCGGCGAGCGCGTGGGCAATCGCAATCGCCTCCGCATCGTCCTTGATGATGTGCGCTGGCGCGGTCGGTCTTGCGACTGGCGGCACGGCGGCGGAAGCCTTGTCGGTTTTGACGGTCGAAACGGTCATTTCACTGCTCCTTGGGATTTTGGCTCAGGCAACGGCGTGGAGATGGGCGGGCTTGGTGGCGGGTGACACCTGTTGCCCGGGGGTTGATTGACCGAGATAGAAGGCTCTGATGTCCTCGCGCTGGCGAAGTTCGGCGGCAGCGCCAGCGAGCACGGAAACGCCGTTTTCGAGCACGGTGGCGTGGTCGGCGTATCTGAGCGCGACTGCCGAGTTCTGCTCGGCAACCAGGATCGACAGGCCGGTCTCACGGTTGAGTTTTTTCAAGCTCTGGAAGATGTCCTGGACGATGAGCGGGGCGAGTCCCATCGACGGTTCGTCGAGAACCAGCAAACGCGGTCGCGACATCAGCGCCCGGCCGATGGCGGTCATCTGCTGTTCACCGCCGGAGGTCAGGCCGGACAATGTCCGGCGCTTCTCCCTGAGGCGCGGGAAATAGCCGTAGATCCGCTCGAGGTCTTGATTGATCTCGGCGCGGCTCCCGCTGCGGCCGATGCCGCCGGCGATCAGATTCTCCTCGACGGTGAGGCTTTTGAAGCAGTGGCGGCCTTCCAGCACCTGGACCAGCCCGGCGCGCACCAGATCACCCGGTTTGCGGCGCGAGACATCGGACCCTTCATAGCGGATGGTGCCGGCATTGACCTGGCCACGTTCCGCCGGCAGCAGGTTGGAGACGGCCTTCAGCGTCGTGGTCTTCCCGGCGCCATTGGCTCCGAGCAACGCCAGGATCTGACCGCGCCTGAGCTCAAAGCTGACGCCGTGCAGCGCCGTGATGGCGTGGTTGTAGGTGGCATGGACCGCGTCCACGGCAAGAATGACGTCATCGTTCGGCATAGGCTGTTCTTTCGCGGTTCAAAAACCGAACAGGTCGGGCGCCACGGAAACTTGGTCCGCGACGCCCGGCACTGACTGATCAGTTGGTGGTCACAGCATTGGCATCGTCGGCGGTACGCAGCTTGATGCCCTTCTCGGCGGCGTAGGCCTCGGCGGACTTCTCGATGATCGGCCGCAGCAGCGCCCAGTCCGGCGCGATCCAGTCGGAGACGACGTTCCACTTCCTGCCGTCCCACTGCTGGAAGGTCACGTAGCCTTCGCCTTCGTGATTGTCCCAGCTGACATTGATCGAGTGGAACAGGTCCTTGGCGCCGAGCGCCTCGACCTTGGCCGGATCGAGCTTGAGATGCTCGAAGCCCCAGCGGACCTCGTCGCCGGTCAGCGCGCGATGGCCGAACTTCTCCTGCGCGACCCGGATCGCCTCGACATTGAGGATGCCGTTGACGATGCCGAGATTGTGGTAGACCGAGCCGATGCGCGCCTTGTCTTCAAGGTTACCCTTGCCGGCGCCATAGACCGTCTTCACGATCTCCTGCACCACCGGGTAGGAGTTGCCGGAAGCCTGCGTGGTGATGGCGGTGTAGCCCTTGGCGGCGTCGCCGGCGGGGATCACGTCCTCTTCGGAATTCGACCAGACATTGCCGACGATATGGTCGACGGGGAAGCCGACCTTGACCGCCGTCTTCAGCGCCACCGGGTTCATCACGCCCCAGCCGCGCAGGACGACGAAATCCGGCTTGGCGCGACGGATGGTCAGCCACTGCGACTGCTGCTCGTTGCCGGGATGCGGCACCTCGATCTGCTGCACGGTGAAGCCGTATTTCTGCGCCAGCAATTCATAGATCGGGTTGGTTTCCTTGCCGTAGGGCGACCCGTGATAGAGCACGACGATCTTCTTGCCCTTCAGTCTGTCGATGCCGCCTTCCTTGGAGGCGATGTAGTTCACGATGCCTGATGTCTCACTGTAGGGATTGAGCAGCAGAGGGAAGACGTAGGGGAAAACGCGCCCATCTGTAGAATCGGTTCGGCCGTGATTGACGGTGATCAGCGGCACCTTGTCGGCGGTGATGCGATCGATCATGGCATAGGCGATGCCGACCGAGAGCGGGTTCCAGGCGGCGGCACCGGCATGGCTCTTCTGCCGCTCATAGCATTCGACACCACGCTCGACCTCATACTGGGTCTCGCATTCGTCCCAAGTCAGTTTGACGCCGTTGACGCCGCCGTCACGGATGTTGATGAGGTTGAGATAGTCGATGAAACCGCCGAAGAAGCCGGTGCCGCCGGCCGCATAAGGCCCGACGCGATAGCTCTGCAGCGGAAAATACTGTTCGTCGGCGTGCGCGGCCGGTAAGGCCACCGACACGATCATCGCCGCGGACAGCGCCGCCGCCTTGATTGTGCTGAGGAAAGTCATGGTCGAGATACTCCCGGTATGGGCCGTCTTGGGTTCGGCCCCTTGTTCATTTTCGGATTGGATTCATTTTCAATGCATCAGCTCAAGTCGACTGCCAGGCGAACAGGAGCCGTCTTCGGACCCTGTCCCACAGCGCCGCCAGCCCGTCGGGTTCAAGGATCAGAAACAGGATGATGAGCGCGCCCAGCACGATGCGCTGGCTCATGTCGAGCACGCCCGAGTCGAAGAGATCGCCAAGCAGGAAGCCGCCGAGGCGCGACAGAGCGAGTGGAAAGACCACGATGAGGGCGGCGCCGAAGAAGGCGCCGCGGATCGAAGCCAGACCACCGATGATGATGATGAACAGGATCTGGAACGACCGGTCGAGATCGAAGCCGTCCGGCTCGACGGTTCTGAGATAGGCGAAGGCCCAGATGACGCCGGCAACGCCAATGATGAAGGACGAGATGGCGAAGGCCAGAAGCTTGGTCTTCAGCACCGGAATGCCGATGATGCGGGCGGCGGTTTCATTGTCGCGGATGGCGATGAAGTTGCGCCCGGTCTGCGACGAGGCCAGCCTATAGGCAAGGAAGGTCAGCACCGTGACGATGGTCAGCGCGAACAAATAGCGGCCGATGGCGCCGTCGAGCGCGAAACCTGAAATCGACAGTCTCGGCGCGTCGATGACGCCGGACGCCGAGTTGTTGGAAAACCAGCTGAACTTGGTCAACGCCCATTGCACGAAGAACTGCGCGGCAAGGGTCGAAACCGCGAGATAAAAACCCTTCAGGCGCAGGCTCGGCAGGCCGAAAACGACGCCTATCGCGGCCGCCACTATGCCGGTCAGGATGTTCAAGCCCACGCCGGCAAGGCTGAGCGCCAGGAAAGGCAGCAGGATGGCCTCGAACAGATAGCTTGAGCCGATCAGCGGCACGACGCCGTAAGCGAAAGCGAGCAAAAGCACGGGCACGACCCATTTCGGCAGCACCGGCGCAGCGGCGAAATCGCTTGTTATCGCGGTCATCGTTCAGATCCTCTCGACGAGCTTCTGGCCGAACAGGCCGGAAGGGCGGATCAGCAGGAAGACGAGCGCGACGACATAGGCAAACCAGCTCTCTATGCCGCCGCCGAAATAGTCGCCGATATAGACTTCGGCGAGCTTCTCGCTGGCGCCGATCAAGAGGCCGCCGACGATGGCGCCGAGGATGGAATCGAAACCGCCGAGCACCAGCACCGGCAGCGCCTTGAGCACCACCAGCGACAGCGAGAACTGCACGCCGAGGCGTGCGCCCCACAGCAGTCCGGCCACCAGCGCGACGAGGCCGGCGGCGGCCCATACAGTGGCCCAGATCAGGGGTAGCCTGAGGCCGACCGCGAGTGCCGCGAACTGATCGTCGGCGACTGCGCGGAAGGAGAGGCCGATGCGGGTGTAGCGGAAGAACAGCGACAGCAAGAGGACCATGCCGGAAGCAACCACGGCCGCGAAAATATCGAACTGGCTGATCAGCACGCCGCCGATTTCCAGCGGCACATCCTCGATGCCGAGATCGAGGCCGTGGACCTGCGTGCCCCAGATCAGCTGGGCAGCGCCTTCGATGATGTAGGACAGGCCAAGCGTCGCCATGAACAGGGTGATCGGCGGCTTGTTGGTCAGTGGCCTGAGCACCGTGCGCTCGATGGCGATGCCGATCGCCACCATGATGGCGAAGGTGACCACCAGCGCCAGCGCGAAGGGAATGCCGCGCTCGACAAGGCTGACGAAGGTGAGTGCCGCAAACAGCAGCATCGCGCCTTGCGCGAAATTGAGCACGCCCGAGGTCTTGTAGATGAGCACGAAGCCGATCGCGACAAGCGAATACATGACGCCTGAGAGCAGGCCTCCGACGAGCACTTCGATGAAGAACTGGTAGTCGAAACCGGCGATCATATGCCTGCCCCGTCTTCATTGTCCGAGGCGACGCCGAGATAAGCATCGATGACGCGCTGGTCGTTCCTGACTTCATCGGGCGTGGCGTCGGCGATCTTGCGGCCGTAGTCGAGGACGGCGATTCGATCGGACAGACCCATGACGACGCCGACATCGTGCTCGATCAACACCACGGTGGTGGCGAAACGATCGCGCGCGGCACGGACGAAAGCCGCCATCTCGCTCTTTTCGCTCGCTGTCATGCCGGCCATCGGCTCGTCGAGCAAAAGCAGGCGCGGCTCGGCCACCAGAGCGCGGGCCAATTCGACACGCTTCTGCAGCCCATAAGGCAAGGTGCCGACAAGACGGTCGCGAATGGCGGTGAGATGGAGGAATTCGAGGACCTGTTCGGCACGGCTGCGTGAATCGCGCTGCTCGCCACGCGAGCGGCCGATGCCGAGCACCTGGCCGGCAAAGTTGGAGCGAACCTTGTAGGCAAGGCCAGAGGCGATATTGTCGAGGACGCTGAGGCCCTTGAACAGTGCAAGGTTCTGGAAGGTTCTGGCGACGCCGAGATGGGCCAGCCGCTGC
Organism: Mesorhizobium sp. M7A.F.Ca.CA.004.12.1.1; assembly: GCF_003997835.1. NCBI lineage: Bacteria > Pseudomonadati > Pseudomonadota > Alphaproteobacteria > Hyphomicrobiales > Phyllobacteriaceae > Mesorhizobium > Mesorhizobium sp. M7A.F.Ca.CA.004.12.1.1. Next base: position 4,142 of record NZ_RZRK01000138.1, on the reverse strand, counting down.
GTCGGGACCTGGGCATAGAAGGTACCGTCGAGCTGGACATGGCCACGATCCGGCCTGTAGACGCCGCTGATGACGTTGATCAGCGAGCTCTTGCCGGCCCCGTTAGGGCCGATGATGGCACGGATCTCGCCTGGTAGAACCGACAGGTCGATATCGGCAAGTGCGACGACGCCGCCAAACGACAGGCTTATGCCCTGAAGCGCGAGCAAGGGAGAGGCGGCGTCGGCAACGGACCCTGCCGGCCAGGCGGCATCTTCGAACGACTGCTCCAACCGCAGGCCTGACGGCAAGCCGCGTGCAAAGACTTCCGGCGCATAGACCGAAGCGTCCATCACTCCGAGCGTATAACTGGGCAACGGCATTCCAATCGTCCTCGATTAGGCGCGCAAAATCCTATTGCCGCCCGACGGATCAGCGCGCCGGGCAAGCTTCATGTGTGCAGGCCGGCGCCTGCCCGGCGTGCCTATGGGGTGACTACTCCGCCGCCAGCGACGCCGCCGCCTCGGCATCTTCCAGTTCGCGAACGAGTGGGATGACATGCTTGCCGAAATACTCGACCTCTTCCTGGAAGTGCAGGAAACCGAGCAGGATGAGATCCGCACCCGCGCGCTTCAGGTCGACGACGCGTTGAGCGACCTGCCTGGGGGTGCCGATCAGGTTGGAGCGGAAGCCGTCATTGTACTGGACCAGGTCGTCGAAGGACGATTTCGCCCAATTGCCCTCACCTTCCGGCGAGGCCTTACCGGCGTTCTTGACCTCATGGCCGAAAGCATTGACCGCTTCGGGATTGGCCTTGGCGATGATTTCGGCGAGCACCGTCTTGGCCTCCTCCTCGGTCTCGCGAACGACAGCGAAAGCGTTGACGCCGACCTTGACGGAATGGTTGTTGGCCTTCGCCTTGGCCCTGAGGTCGTCGACCTGCTTGGCGATTTCAGCCGGCGTGTTGCCGTTGGTGAAGTACCAGTCCGAAACCCGTGATGCCATGTCGCGTGCGGCGCGCGACGAGCCACCCTGGAAGATTTCGGGCAGCGGCTGCGGCGGCTTCGGCTTCAGCGAATATTCGTTGAAGCGGTAGAAATCACCACGGAAGGTGAAGCTGTCTTCAGTCCATATTCCGCGCAGCGCACGAATGAATTCTTCCGAGCGGCGGTAGCGCTCGTCATGGTCGAGCCAATGCTCGCCAATGGCGTGGAACTCGCCGCGGAACCAGCCGGAGACAAGATTGATCGCGACGCGGCCGTTGGTCAGGTAGCTGATGGTGGCGATCTGCTTGGCCGCCAGCGCCGGGTTCCATGGCCCGGGCAGGATCGCGGCGATGACCTTGAGCGTGGTGGTCGCCGCCAGCAGATCATGGCTGAACGCCACCGATTCATGCTGTTCGTCGGCGCCGTAGCCAGCGGTGAAACGGATCTGGCTGAGCGCGTAGTCGAAGCCGGACCTCTCGGCGATCTGCGCCAGCTTGCGGTTATACTCGGCCGAATGGTTGGTGCGCTGCTCGATGTTGGAGATCACCAGGCCGCCCGAAACATTCGGCACCCAGTAGGCAAACTTGATCGCGTCGGTCTCTGCGTGTGCCATGAAATGTCTCCCATTCAGGCCGTGTCATTGATCGATCCGGCCGCAGCCGGACTTCGCCGATATTTATTATGTTTATAGAATAAATATACAAAGAAGGATTTTCCGTTTTTGGGGCACTCTTGGGGCGGAAATACCAATTTTCGCTGCCGAACCCGGCCTGCAGATGTCAGCCCGCAAGAGGTCCATGCGCGGCATGGGCGCCGATCGCCTGCGCTGACGGCAGCGTAACCAGCAGCTTGGCAATTTCCCCCGCGACCGCCTGGGCATGGCGGGCGACTTCCGGCAGACCCATGAGCTCGCCGAAAGTGCCTCTTGCCAGCGGGCCGGCGACCAGGAGTGTCGCAACCGCCTCACCGTCCGAGCCGATTGCGCGGCTGTCGAGACTTGTCTCGATGCCAAGTCCATATTGGTCCGTCCTGATCAAGCCGGCTTCCGCCAGCGAGCTCAGCGCCGGGTTCAGCTGTAATGCCTGCCCATGAGCCGGACCCGTAGTGTTGATGACGGCATCGAAGCGCGTCGTCTCGATCCGTGTCTGCCCGCGTCGTTGAAAGCTGACAGCCAGGCTGCCGTCCTCATCGTTCGACGCGACAAGCCTGGCGGCAATGGTGTCGAATGTTCCGGCCGCATGACGCCGGTCGAGCACCGCCGCCACCTGCGGAGCGATCCTGAAGCGATGCACGTCCCAGAACACGCGCAGCCGGCGGACCAGCCTTGCCCGCTCCGGCGGGGCAAGTGCGGCCCACAGCACCGGCCCCTGCAGGCGCAGTTGGTCGAAGACCGACTGCCAGTTGACATTGGCCGCTCTCGCAGCTGTCAGCGTCGCGCGAATGGCCCTGAGCAGGCCGAGCGCCGTCGTGGCCGGCGCGGATGCAAAATCGCCAAAAGGCTCGCCCCTGACATCGGGGTGTCCGCGCGAGCGTAAGCCGCGGCGCGACAGCGCGAGGATGCGGCCGCGATGGCCACGACGGTCGAGTTCGGCGACCATGTCGGCAGAGGTCAGCCCGGAGCCGACGATCAGCACCGACGCCTCCGGACCAATCCCGGCAAGCGCCGCTGGTGCGTACGGGTCGGCGATGAAACCCGGTGCTTCCGTCAGATGGATCAGCGCGGCTGGAATCGCGGGCTGTGGGTGCGTCGCTGCCAGGACGACGATATCGGCAGCGACCAACCCACTGGACGTATGCACGGTCCAGCCCGCGCCACTGGCATCGCGCGTCACGCGTATGGCGAGACCTTCGGCATGACGGACAAGGCCGGAACCGAGATACGGCGCCAGATGCTCGGCGACGTAGCGACCGAACACACGCCGGCGCGGAAAAGCGTCGCCGTTCTTCCAGATGGCGTCCGGGTCGTGTTCGAGTTCTCCGCTGCCAGTCAACCAGCGTGCAAAATGCTGCGGGTCGTCGGGAGCCATGCTCATCCTGATCGCGGGAACATTAACCCGATGAGACGGTTCCTCGCTGGAATAGGCAAGGCCACCGCCAAGAACCGGTCGTGGCTCGATCACGGAAATGGAAATGCGCTCCGGTCGAGGCATTTGCGCCAGGTGCCACGCCACCGCGGCGCCGGAAAAGCCGCCGCCGATAATGGCGACGCGCAACCGCGAGGACGCAGGAAGCAAGTTCACGAGGCGCTGGCGAGCGACTTCGGCCGGTGGTCGCCGGCGATGGTTTCGCCGAACGGACCGGTGTTTACGGAAGAGCCGGCTGCCTTGACCAGATGGTCGGTCGGCAGTTTCGGCAGCACCAGCTCGCCGAAGCGATAGGCTTCTTCGAGATGCGGATAGCCGGAAAGGATGAAGGTATCGATACCGAGGCGCCGGTACTCGTCGATGCGCTCGGCGATCGTGTCGGGATCGCCGACAAGTGCGGTCCCTGCGCCGCCGCGCACCAGGCCGACGCCGGCCCACAGATTGGGCGCGATCTCGAGCTTGGCGCGATTGCCGCCATGCAATGCGCTCATCCGCGCCTGGCCGACCGAATCCATGCGGGCAAAGACCTTCTGCGCCGAGGCGATCGTCGCATCGTCGAGCCGGCTGATCAGCCTGTCGGCCGCGGCCCAAGCCTCCTCGGTGGTTTCGCGGACGATGACATGCAGCCTAATGCCGAAGGAGAGCTTGCGGCCAGCCTTCTGCGCCAGTTCACGCATGCCGTCCAGCTTGCGCTCGACATCGGCTGGCGGCTCGCCCCAGGTCAAATATTTGTCGATCTCCTGCGCTGCCACAGTCGACCCGGCATCGGACGAGCCGCCGAAGTAGAGCGGGGGATAGGGTGTCTGCACCGGCGGAAACAGCAGCCTTCCATCCTCGATGCGGAAATGCTTGCCCTCATGCTCGACCGTCTCGCCGCTCAGCACCCGCTTGTAGATCCGAAGGAATTCCTGCGTCACCTCGTAGCGCTCGGCATGCGACAGGAAAATGCCGTCGCCCTTGTTCTCCAGCGGATCGCCGCCGGTGACGACGTTGATCAGCAGGCGGCCATTGGAGATGCGATCCAGCGTCGCAGTCATGCGCGCGGCGAGCGTCGGCGACTGCAAACCGGGGCGCACGGCGACAAGGAAACGCA
>NZ_RZRK01001389.1:0-729 GCF_003997835.1 Mesorhizobium sp. M7A.F.Ca.CA.004.12.1.1 | reverse complement strand
ATCGCCGAAAGGCGTCATGCGGGCGATGACGAGCGAGGGGTACCGCGCCGCCAAGGCTTCGCGGGTCAGCCCAAGCTGTTCATTCAACATGCCGCAGCTAGCATCCAGCAGGATGTCGGCAGTACCCAGGAGCTGGACCAACATCTCGCGACCGCCTGCGGTATCCAGATCGGCGACGGCGGATTTCTTGCCGCGGTTGTATGCCCAGAAATAGAGCGACTTTTCGGGGTCGGGCTCCTCAGAACAGAACGGGGCGATGCGCCTCGTCGGGCTGCCGTCTGCTGATTCGATCTTGATCACCTCGGCGCCGAGTCCTGCAAGCAGCAGGCCGCAATACTCCGCCGTCTCGTCCGCCACCTCGATCACTCGAAGGCCAGACAGCATTCCGGGGGCGGTGTCGGACGCCAGAGCGGTCGACCGGGGTTCAACTCTTGCAGCTGTCATGAAGGGTGTTTGGACCGTCTCAGCGTTGATGTTGAGCAACCACATTTATGGAGTTTGCTCGGCAAGATAATGCATTATATAAAATTAGGCATTGAGAAGCGGCGCCTGTCAATTAGAAATTGCGGGGGTCAAACCAATTCACCTTGGGTGGTGGAAAAAGTGCAGAAGAAATTTCGATCCTGAATTTTTAAGGCTTCCGGCGCTATGTCGTGGCCAATGCGCCATTGGAGCGTCTTCACACCGGCATTGTGGGCGGAGGGTCCGGTCTGTTTTGCGGATCTCGAG
>NZ_RZRK01001388.1:0-733 GCF_003997835.1 Mesorhizobium sp. M7A.F.Ca.CA.004.12.1.1 | reverse complement strand
TTCCCGCCGATCTGACAGGCAAGACGGTGTTGGATATTGGTTGCAATGCCGGTTTCTATTCCATCGAGATGAAACGGCGAGGTGCTGCCCGTGTCCTCGGCATCGATTTCGATGAGGCCTATCTGGCGCAGGCCCGCTTTGCCGCCGAGATCGCCGATTGCGAGATCGAATTCCAGAAACTTTCGGTCTACGACGTCGGCGCCCTGAGTGAAACGTTCGATGTCGTGCTGTTCATGGGGGTGCTTTATCACCTGCGCCACCCCTTGCTCGCGCTCGACCTTATCCGTGAGCACGTCGCCGGTGACCTGATGATCTTCCAGTCCATGCAGCGCGGCAGCACAGATCTGCCCGAGATGGAAGAGAACTATCATTTCTGGACGCATGACCTGTTCGACCGGCCGGAATTTCCCAAGCTCCATTTCATCGAGCACCGCTATGCCGATGACCCGACCAACTGGTGGATACCCAACCGCGCCTGCACCGAAGCGATGCTGCGCAGCGCCGGTTTCGAGATCGTTCTGCACCCCGAACAGGAGGTCTATTTCTGCCGCGCCGCCGGCGACGCGGCCAGTGGGGGTCCCGTCTACCCCTCGAAAGGACAGCGCCATGATTGAAGCCGCGATGATCTGGAACGAGCCCAATAACAAATCGCATTGGGATCCCGAGCTCGACCCCGATTGGAGCCGCTTCGCCGGGATGGCAATCCTGGCGGCGGACGCAATCGCATCTGAAA
>NZ_RZRK01001387.1:0-734 GCF_003997835.1 Mesorhizobium sp. M7A.F.Ca.CA.004.12.1.1 | reverse complement strand
TGTCGCCTTGAGGCCTGACGGATCCACCACATCATCATAAAACTTGCCGAGTTTGCGCGCCGCGCGGCGCGCAAACTCGGCAAGTTTTATGATGATGTGGTGGATCCGTCAGGCCTCAAGGCGACACAGCAGGGACTGCTCTACCAAATCCATATCGGCGACGAGCCGGCGATGGGGGCCATCGCCGCGTCGCTGATCATGGACCTGTCGGCGCTCGGCCATACGCTGAAACCACTGATCCGCGACGGCTATGTCGAGACCTTCGCCGACCCGGACGACCGCCGCGTCAAGCGTGTGCGGCTGACGCCGCAGGGGCTGGCCAAGCTCGAGGCGGCGATGAAACTGTGGCAGATCGCCCAGCAGCGTTTCGAGGATGTCGTCGGCAGGGACAAGGCTGAAAAGCTGCGCGCGGCGCTGGATGACATCGCCGCGCTCGATTTCGATCTGCCGCCGGCCAGCTGAGCCGGCCGACGGCTTTCAAAGAGATTACTCGGCAGGCATCTCTACAGGCCGAGCCGCCCGGCGGCCGGCGACCACGATGCCAAGCCCGATGATCGGGAAGATCGCGGCGACCAGGCCGAGATCGGCCGGCGCGCCGTAGCGCAGCACGGCACCGCCGACCACCGCGCCGAGTGCGACGCCGAGATAGAGCGCCGAAGCATTGAGCGACAGCACGATCGGTGCGGCGTCGGGCGCCAGCTTGATGATGCGGCGGGCCTGCGCCGGCGGGAAGG
>NZ_RZRK01001386.1:0-736 GCF_003997835.1 Mesorhizobium sp. M7A.F.Ca.CA.004.12.1.1 | reverse complement strand
TCTCACGTCCGATGCCCGACTGTTTGAAGCCGCCGAACGGGATTTCGACCGGCGTCTTCACGCGTGACCTGCCGCGCGCCCACCGCGTCATTGCCGAGCTACAGGCCGGCACCTGCTGGATCAACGCCTATAATCTGACGCCGGTCGAAATCCCGTTCGGCGGCTTCAAACAGTCGGGCATCGGACGTGAGAATTCATTGGCGGCGCTGGCACTCTATTCGCAGCTGAAGTCGATCTATGTCGAGACCGGGGATGTGGCGAGCCCGTACTGATCAAGTCCTACGCCTTCGGATCGGCCGTCCCATCCAGATACTGGGTCAGCGCACAGACCAGGTGGTAGAAGATGCTGGCCGGCACGTCCGATGCCAGTGAGCGGCCGCGCTCGTCGATGCGGTCGATCCACAGGCCGAGCGGCGCCGGGTCGATGTGCCAGCGAAACAGCCGGCCGACGCGCGCTTCGATCTCGGGCTTCAGGTCCGGCCCGCCCGAACCATCCAGCGCGATAGCCGCCTTCACCGCTTCGGCCTGCGGCCAGCTGCGTGATATCAGGTCGAGCGGCAGGCCCTGCCGCGAGACGGCGCCATAGGCAAGGCCGGTGGCGCGGTTGAGGCCATTGGCAGTGGCCGACGCGTAAAGTTTTCTGGCAAAGCCGCTCAATTCGGCCTGGCCGCTGCGTCCAGCGAAATCGACCAGCAGCGAGGCCCACTCGAAATGGTGGCCAGGCTCGGTCCATGAC
>NZ_RZRK01001385.1:0-737 GCF_003997835.1 Mesorhizobium sp. M7A.F.Ca.CA.004.12.1.1 | reverse complement strand
GCCACGGACTGTCCTTTACAGCATTTACACGAATTTCTGGGCTCGGTCCTTTTACAATAATGACAAATTTACAACGCACCTCTGTCAAACGCAACACAGGTTTTCTCTTATATTCCGTCGGTTTCCCTGATTTTTGTGGCTGATGTCGCGCAGAAATGTAAATCCAGTCATAACCCAACGACCCCAAATTCTTGAAGCCTTGACACAGTTCAGCAATTCCTCGGAGTGACCAATGACTGATTTTTACAACCTCGTGCCATCGGCCCCGGAAGGTCGTTTCGACGGTATCGAACGGCCCTACTCCGCGGCGGATGTGAAGCGTCTGCGCGGTTCGGTGCAGATCCGTCAGAGCCTCGCCGAAATGGGTGCCAACCGGCTGTGGAAGCTCATCCATGAGGAGGACTTCGTCAACGCGCTCGGTGCCATGTCCGGCAATCAGGCGATGCAGCAGGTGCGCGCCGGGCTGAAAGCGATCTACCTGTCGGGCTGGCAGGTTGCCGCCGACGCCAACACGGCTGGCGCGATGTATCCGGACCAGTCGCTCTATCCGGCCAATGCAGCGCCCGAACTGGTCAAGCGCATCAACCGGACGCTGCAGCGCGCCGACCAGATCGAAACGTCCGAAGGCAACGGGCTTTCGGTCGAGACATGGTTCGCGCCAATCGTCGCCGACGCGGAAGCCGGTTTCGGCGGACCGCTCAACGCCTTCGAAATCATGAAGTCCTTCATCGAGGCGG
>NZ_RZRK01001384.1:0-741 GCF_003997835.1 Mesorhizobium sp. M7A.F.Ca.CA.004.12.1.1 | reverse complement strand
GTGCTGGAGATTGCCCTGCTCGGCAAGAAGCCACCGGAGGTGGAGGGCATCCTCGACGAGCCGGGGAACCGGCAGGCGATGCATGATGCGCTGAATGCCTTCGCGGAGTTTATCCGCTCGCGTTGAGCGGCGGCCACCCCAGACCTTCGAGCTAGCCCTTTCGCAGCGTCTCCACATCAGTCTTCCCAACGTACCAATCGCGCGCGTTGATCTCTTCAAAAACCACCCAGACATCGTCGTTGCTCAGCCCGGTGGCGTCCATGATGGCCGCCGTCACCTTTTTGGCGATGTCCGCCTTCTTGCCCGCCGGATCGGCTGATATCACTTCCTTGACGATGCGGATGTTGACGAATGGCATTTTGTCCTCCCGGGATGTTCGTGCTCGCGACCCGCTTCGATGAAACCGTCGAACGGCCGCCAGTGCTCCAGTCTCAGCCAGTGCTCCAGTCTCAGTATGTCTTGGCGCCGTTGACCATCAGCCGCACCATGTAGAGCGACGTGGTGCCGGCGATATAGAGGCAATTCAGCTTGTTGCCGCCGAACACGCAGTTGGCGGTGACTTCCGGCACCTTGACCTTGCCGATCAGCGTGCCGTCCGGATCGTAGCAATGGATGCCGTCGGCGGCACTCGTCCAGATGCGGCCGTCCTCGTCGAGCCTGAAGCCGTCGAACAGGCCGGCCGTGCAGTCGGCAAAGATTTTCTCGCCCGAAACCTTCTTGCCGCCCTTGCCGACATTGAAA
>NZ_RZRK01001383.1:0-743 GCF_003997835.1 Mesorhizobium sp. M7A.F.Ca.CA.004.12.1.1 | reverse complement strand
GTGCTGATCCCGGGTGCCGCGGCGCCAAAACTGGTTTCGCGCGAAATGCTGTCGGGCATGAAGAAAGGCTCGGTGCTGGTCGACGTCGCCATCGACCAGGGCGGCTGCTTCGAGACCTCGCACGCCACCACTCATGCCGAGCCGACCTATGAGGTCGACGGCGTCATCCACTATTGCGTCGCCAACATGCCCGGTGCCGTGCCGGTCACTTCGGCCCACGCGCTCAACAACGCGACGCTGCACTATGGCCTGCAGCTTGCCGACAAGGGCCTGAAGGCGCTGGTCGACGATCATCACCTGCGCAACGGCCTCAATGTCCACAAGGGCAAGATCACCAACCGGGCAGTCGCCGAGGCGCTCGGCTACGAACTGGTCGAGCCGAAAGCCGTTCTCGCCGCCTGATTTTCGCGAGAACAGCTCCTTTCAATCCAGCCCGCCGGTTCCAAGCCGGCGGGTTTTTTCTTGCGAGCCTGTTTTTCAGGCAAAGCATGGCGTCGAAAGATGTGACGCAACGGCACTTTGCTCATCATTGTTGCATATTTGTCATTCCCGTACCGACCGACTCCCTGCTAGAGACATTCTGGGTTTACTCATTGGGGTACGGGCATATGTTCATTCGCACATCCGCGAAATCTTTTCTTCTTGGTGCTGTTTCTGCTGTGGCTTTGATGTCTGCTGCTCATGCAGCAGATGTCGTCCAGCCGGTAGAAGAAGCTGCCGGCTTTAACTGGAGCGGCCTCTAC
>NZ_RZRK01001382.1:0-746 GCF_003997835.1 Mesorhizobium sp. M7A.F.Ca.CA.004.12.1.1 | reverse complement strand
GGGCTTTCCAGCCTGACGGCGCATGAGGGCGGCGGCTTCACGCTGTCCAATTACAGCCAGTTCTTCACCAACCCTTCCTACTGGCAGGCGATGGTGAACTCACTGCAGGTCACCGCGATCGTCACCGTGGTCTCGGTGCTGCTCGCCTATCCCTTTGCCTGGATCCTCGCCGAACAGGTGCCGGAACGCTGGCAGCGGCTGGCGCTGATGCTGGCGGTGCTGCCGTTCTGGACATCCTATGTCGTGCGCTCCTATTCCTGGCTGCTGGTGCTGGCGCAGAACGGCGTCGTCAACCGGGCGCTGACCGGCTCTGGCCTGATCAGCGAGCCGCTGCAACTCGCCAACACGCGTTTCGCCACCGTCACCGGCTTCGTGCATTTCTTCGTCATGCTGTTGACGCTGACCATCTTTGCCAACCTCAAGCAGTTGAGCCCGAGCTACCGCAAGGCGGCCGCCGATCTCGGCGCCGGGCCGGTGCGCACCTTCCTGCATATCGTGCTGCCGCTGACCTTGCCCGGCATCATGGTCGGCGCCTTCCTGACCTTCGTGCTGTGCATCGGCGATTACATCACGCCGCAGATCCTGGGCGGCAACAACGAGCTGCTGATGCCGCAACTGGTGATGATGCAGATCGGCCGGCGCGGCGATTTCCCGCTGGCCTCGGCGCTGTCGATTATCCTGATGGCGGTGGTCACATCAGCCTACCTCGCCTGCGCGCGCTGGCTGAAGATCGAGCGGGCCTGAGA
>NZ_RZRK01001381.1:0-753 GCF_003997835.1 Mesorhizobium sp. M7A.F.Ca.CA.004.12.1.1 | reverse complement strand
GTCGACAGCTGGGTGCCGCGCGACTATGTCGAGACGGTCAGGGCGCTTGCCCGCGAGATCAACACCGCCACCGCCGGCTTCGGGCGCGGGCAGGGCACTCTCTGCCTTGTGCTGGGCGCCATGTACGCCACCGTCCTGACGCTGACGGGGCTGAACTTCGCCATCCTCATCGGCGTCTTCGCCGGGCTGATCTCCTTCATCCCCTATGTCGGCTCGCTGACCGGGCTGGTGCTGGCCGTCGGCGTCGCCTTCGTCCAGTTCTGGCCGGACTGGACGATGATCGTCGCGGTCGCGGTCGTGTTCTTCATCGGCCAGTTCATCGAGGGCAACATCCTGCAGCCGCGGCTGGTCGGCAAGAGCGTCGGCCTGCACCCGGTATGGCTGATGTTTTCGCTGTTTGCCTTCGGTGCGCTGTTCGGCTTCGTCGGCTTGTTGATCGCGGTGCCGGCTTCTGCGGCCGTCGCCGTGCTGGTGCGGTTCGCCATTGCCCGCTATCTCGAATCGCCGCTCTACAAGGGCCGCGGCGCGGCACCTGTGCCGCAGCTCCCGGCCGATCGCGGCGGCGGCCACCGCACGCAACCGCGTCGCTGAAGTGACCGCCCAGCCAACCGACCCGCCACGCCAGTTGCCGCTCGATCTCGGCCATGGCACCGGCTATTCGCGCGACGAACTCGTCGTCTCCGGCACCAACAACCAGGCCGTGGCGCTGGTCGACCGCTGGCCGGACTGGCCATCGCCGGTGGTGGTGCTGGC
>NZ_RZRK01001380.1:0-757 GCF_003997835.1 Mesorhizobium sp. M7A.F.Ca.CA.004.12.1.1 | reverse complement strand
GCCTGCCTCGACGCGTGCCCGACCGATGCCTTTCCGGCGCCCTACCGGCTCGATGCGCGGCGCTGCATCTCCTATCTCACCATCGAGAACAAGGGGCCGATTCCGCACGAATTCCGCGAAAAGATCGGCAACCGCATCTATGGCTGCGACGATTGTCTTGCCGCCTGCCCGTGGAACAAATTCGCCCGGGCAGCTTCCGAAGCAAAACTCGTCGCGCGCGATGATTTGCGCGAGCCGCCGCTCGCCGACCTTTTGGGTCTCGATGACGCGGCCTTCCGCGCTTTCTTCTCCGGTTCGCCGATAAAACGCATCGGCCGCGACCGGTTCATCCGCAACGTGCTGATCGCCGCCGGCAATTCCGGCGATGCCTCTCTTGCCGACACTGTGCGCGCCTTGCTGGACGATGCCTCGCCGCTGGTCCGGGGCGCGGCAATATGGGCGCTGGCGCGGCTGGTGCCCGATGCCGAATATTCAGAACGGGCAGCCATCGGCCTGAAAACCGAAAGCGACGAAGCCGTGCGCGACGAATGGCGTCTGGCGCGGCCAACCAGGGCGAATGCATGAGCGAAAAGCAGATATTCATCTTCGGCGCCGGCTATTCCGGCGGGGCTTTTGCTCGGGCTAACAAAGGCGCCGCGACGATCTTCGGCACGACACGCTCGCCGGAAAAATTCGAGACGCTACGGCAGGCCGGTGTCGCGCCGCTTCTGTTCGACGGCGCGATGACCGGCGAAATCGGCGATGCATTGGGAAAAAC
>NZ_RZRK01000137.1:0-10253 GCF_003997835.1 Mesorhizobium sp. M7A.F.Ca.CA.004.12.1.1 | reverse complement strand
GCGGAGGGCGATAGAGACGATAGGCGAGGCGGCCCCGCCACGACATCTGCCGGTATTCTGCAACGGTCAGCGTCCGGATGTCGCCCATGCCGCGTTCGTCAAGATTGCCGGCGCTGGCGTGGTGCGTCGCGTGGGCGCGCCGCCAGCAATCGTAGGGCGTCAGCGTCAGGATGCCGAGCGCGCGGCCAATCCAGTCGTCCGCGTAACGATTGGCGAAGAAGGAGCCGTGGCCGCAATCGTGCTGGATCATGAAGATGCGCACCAGAAACCCGGCCGCGGGGAGGATGAGGACCAGTCCCCACCAATGGCCATAGGCATAAGCCGCCGAAGACAGCCCCCAGAGTATGGCGAATGGAATGAGGGTGATGGCGAGTTCGACGGCGCTGCGCCGCCTGTCAGGCTTCTTGTAGCGGGCGAGAATCTTCAACCAGGCGCGCTTGCTGTTGGCGACCGCCTCAGGGGAAATCATGTTCATCAGGAAGCATAGGCGGGGCGCCTCGCCGCCGCAAGGCAACATCACGCAAAATTACTGTGCGTAATTGTCGCGTAGCTTGGCGATCGAGCCTGCCAACCCGCCAGCTCGACCTGCTGATGGCTCTGAGCGTCGGTTTTCCGCTGGTCGATCGCTATTCGCGATCGAGGATAGGGCAGCCGCGCTCGGTGCCAAAAGTCACGCGCACGCGGTCGCCGCCCTGTCTGCCGCGGACCGTGATCTCCCGGCGGCCGACGGACTCTATCCTTGCGCGGCGGATGCCCATTCGGTCTGCCTTGTCGAGAGCCCGGTCTTCCGTGCAGCCTCGTTGACGGCGGTCGCGCCGATCGTCGCGACGGGGGCCTTCGCAATCGTCGTAGGCGGGGTCGCAATCTTCCATGAGCTTCAGCCGCGGGCCATGTTTGCCCAATTGCAGCTGAAGATTGTCTGCTTGTGCCGGAAAGGCCGCCAAGGTGATGGCGCCGAGGCCGACAAACGCTATCAGCGATGAGGTGATCGAAACCTTGCGCATTTACGTCCTCCATTGAACCACAACACATCTATCCTTAGATGGTTCGGCTCTCCCCGGCTATTGCCGATAGGAGGTTTGCTGCCAAGATCGATTGTTGCGTTACCGCCGGCGCCAGCCGATGTCACCGCGCTCCGCCCCATCGAGGCGGTCGAGCAGTTCTCTGAACCGATCGGGGATGTCGGCCTCGGTGCGGAAGGCCGGCAAGGTGCGCAGAAAGCGGGTCACCGCCTCGGCGCCGAACTGGCGCCTGATCTCGATGGCCAGCCCCTCTGCCTTTTCGCCCATGTTGCGGGTCATCATCTCAAAATCCTGTGTCGGCTTCGAAACTCCTGCAGCAAGAGAATGGTTCCCCCATCATGCCTGTATGGCAAGCAAAGCCCGCGGTTAAGGTAAAATTTGAATTAAAGTCGAAATGTCTTGCCTGTCATTGCCCGGCCTTGGCCGGCGGCTTCCATAGTCGCTTACCCCTTGATTTTTGGCCACCAAACATCGATATCGGGCACAAAATCCACATCATTCGAGATTGACGGGAAACGGCGATGAGCGACCAGGCAAAAGACGAACGCGCGCCCGACGAAGTCGAGGCGACCGAGCCCACAGCCGAGCGCACGGAAGGCAGCACCGACGGCGACTATGAAGCCCTTGTGCGGCTGCTGAAGGAAAATGAAGAGCTGAAGGACCGCGCGCTGCGCGTGGCGGCGGAGATGGAAAACCTGCGTCGCCGCACGGCGCGCGATGTGCACGATGCGCGAACCTACGCGGTCGCGAATTTCGCCCGCGACATGTTGTCGGTGTCGGACAATCTGCGCCGCGCGCTGGATGCGATTCCCGCCGAGGCCAAGGCATCGGGTGACGCCGGCTTCAAGGCGCTGATCGAAGGCGTCGACCTCACCGAGCGCGCCATGCTGTCGGCGCTGGAACGGCATGGGGTCAAGAAGCTCGCGCCGGAAGGCGAGAAGTTCGATCCCAATTTCCACCAGGCGATGTTCGAAGTGCCCAATCCGGATGTCCCGGCCAACACCGTGGTCCAGGTCGTGCAGCCGGGGTATTCGATCGGCGACCGCGTGCTGCGCCCGGCCATGGTCGGCGTCGCCAAGGGTGGTCCGAAGTTCGCCGCCGCTGAAGCACCGGTTGAGCCGGGGCCGGTGAACGAGCAGGCTGAGAAGGATGCGTAGTTAGGGCAGTAAGGGAGTAAGGGAGTAAGGGAGTAAGGGAGCGTACCAACGGTGCGGCTTTGTGATAAACATACTCTCCTATTCTCCTATTCTCCTCTTCCCTTACTCCCCTGGTCTGCATGAATGCCATCGCGCTTCTCGACTATGCCGGTGTCGCCGTCTTCGCGGCGACCGGCGCGCTTGCGGCTTCGCGTAAGCAGCTCGACATCATCGGCTTCCTGTTCCTGGCCAGCGTCACCGGGATAGGCGGCGGCACGCTGCGTGACGTCATCCTCAACCTGCCGGTTTTCTGGGTCGCCAACTCCGGCTATGTGCTGGTCTGCGCCGCGGTTGCGGTGCTGGTCTTCTTCAGCGCGCATCGTGTCGAATCGCGCTGGAAATGGCTGCTCTGGCTCGACGCCATCGGGCTCGCCGCCTTTTCGGTGATGGGCGCGGCCAAGGGGCTTGCGATTACCGGCTCGCCGGTCGTCTCCGTCATCACCGGCGTGCTCACCGCCACTTTCGGCGGCATTTTGCGCGATCTCCTTGCCGGCGAGCCATCGGTGCTGCTCAGGCCCGAAATCTACGTCACGGCCGCCCTTGCGGGTGCCGGGCTTTACACGCTTGGCGATCTTGCCGGACTGCCGCCGCTCACCTCGAACCTTGCCGGCTTTGCGGCGGCGTTCCTCGTGCGTGGCGGTGCGCTCAAATTCGGCTGGTCGTTTCCGTCCTACAAGAGCCGACCCGGCCGGCGGCCGGAAGATATTTTGTGAAAGGAAGCGAATAGCGAGTAGCGAATAGCGAATAGCGAATAGGAGCTGAACGAGATAGCTCTCGCTACTTTCTATTCGCTATTCGCTATGCTGCGAAGCGCTGGGCTTCGCCGCCATAGTAGTTGACGTAGCGGGCGCCGATTTCCTTGACCGGCATCACGACGAACACATCGACCGTCGAGAATTCGCGATCGATGACGCAGCCGTCGCCGATGCGGGCACCGACGCGCAGATAGCCCTTGACCAAAGGCGGCATCGCGGCGATCGCCGCCTTGGCATTGACGGCCTCGATCGGCATCAGGTCCATCGAGCAGTAGCGCCCGGACACCGCGCGCACGTCCCAGGCCGAATTGGTGCGGCAGTGGTGGGCGAGGTAGGTGAGCGCCTCGGCATGCGCCGCCGGCACGGTGCCGTGGAAGGAAGCGCAACCAGTCATCACACCGATTTCGTAATGGTTGATGTAAGCCCAGATGCCTTGCCACAACGCCTCGATGGTGCGCTTCGAGCGGTATTCCGGCAAAACGCAGGAGCGGCCGAGTTCAAGGAAACGCTGGCCGGGGTGACGGGCGATGAGCTTGGTCAGCTCGAATTCACCTTCGGAATAGAAACCGCCGGCCGTGGCCGCGATTTCTTGCCGCAGCAGCCGATATGTGCCGACGATGCGGCGATGTTCGGGACCGGAAAGCGTGGTGTCCAAAACAAGCAGATGATCGCAGAGCGGATCGAACCGGTCGGCGTCACGGCGGTCATGGGCCTGGAACAGGTCCTTCCTGGCGCCAAGTTCGTCGTAGAACACCCGGTAGCGCACTTCCTGCGCGGCCGCGATCTCGGCCTCGTTGCGAGCGAGCCGCACTTCAAGATTGCCTATACGGCCCAGCGCCGCGCCCTTTATGACGGAATCGACGTTACGTCCGGCAAGCAAGGCGCTGCTGGCGTTCGGCCGAGTGTCACATTCCGGCATAACTGTATGCACGAGTGATTCTCCTTCGAGCCATCCCTCTTGGCACGGGGATACGGTGTAGGTGCAACAGGATTGTGACAGTACCGTGATACGACGCCGTGGGCAATACTTCGTCGGCTGGCGAATACGATCAACCGGCTACGTTTAAGTGATCGCGCGGTGCGGATGGGCGGTGGAAAGCTCAGGCTGCGACGACCTGGCCCTCGACGGCATTGACCAGCGCCTCGGGGTCGAGCGGCTTGGTGACAAAGCCGCTGGCGCCATGGGCCAACACCGCATGGCGGGTCTTTTCCTGGCTGTCGGCCGACAGCACCATGATCGGTACCGGCCGCACGGCACTTTCTTCCTCATGGCGGCGGATGGCGGCGATCGCGTCCAGCCCGTCCATGACCGGCATGTGCAGATCCATCAAGACCACGTCGAAGCGGTCCTTGTGCGCGGCGCCGGTGACAGCCTCGACGGCGGCCTTGCCGTTGCCAACCACCCTGACGCGATGCCCGGCCTTCAGCAGCGTGGCGCGGGCCAGCATGGCGTTGATGTCATTGTCCTCGGCGATCAGCACCGACAGGCCGCGCTGGCGGTTGCCGACGGCGCGCAGCGACGGCGCGCCGCGCTTTTCGGGCTGCGGCGGGCCGAGGCTCGGAGCATGGCTGCTCAACAGCACACGCAAAAGTGTTCCGCCGCGCACTGGCCTGGCCAGGAAGGTTGCGTAGCCGCTGGCACGGAACTCGCCAAGCATGCCGCGATCGGTCGGCGCGATCAGCGTGATCGCCTCACAGTCGGAGAAACCGCTCTGGCGCAGGCGCTTGAGCAGCCTTCCGTCGCCTTCTTCCATCGCTGCATCGACCAGGATCGCATCGCAGCCGGCGGCGAAAGGCGCGGCCTGTGCTGCAGTGGTGGCGATGTCGACCGCGCCGCCATTGGCGCGGATGGTGCGGGCGATGGCGTCGGCCTCGACGGCGTTCTTCGACAGGATCACCGCGCGTCTGCCCGAGAGAGCATTCTGGTGGCCCTGCGGCGCTTCGGTGGCCGCTATCGCAGGGATTTCGAAGACGAATTCGGATCCCTGGCCGAGCCGGCTGGATACCGAGATCGTGCCGCCCATGGCGGCCACCAGGCGTCTGGAGATGGCAAGGCCGAGGCCGGCCCCGCCATGTGTGCGTGTCGACGTGCCGTCGGCCTGCTCGAATTCCTCGAAAATGCGCTCCAGGTCGGCGTCACGCAGGCCCGGACCGGTATCGGCGATGGTGAAGCATATGCGGTCGCTGGTTTCGGTGCGTGCGCGTGCTATGCTCACCAGCACGCCGCCGCTGTCGGTGAACTTGATGGCGTTGCCGATGAGGTTGAGAAGCACCTGCCTGACCTTGCCCGGATCGGCGGTGATCAATTGCGGCACGTCGGGTTCGACATGGCAACCCAGTCCGATATCCTTGGCGAAGGCGCGCGCCGCCAGCAATTCGATGATGTTGTCGGCGATCTCGCGCACCGACATCGGCTGCGGCTCGGGGTCGAAGCGCCCGGCTTCGATCTTGGAATAGTCGAGAAGATCCTCGATCAGGGCAAGCAATGCGCTGGCCGAGGTCGAGACGGCGCCGACATAGGTCTGCTGCTCCGGCGACAGGCTGGTGTCGGCGAGCAACCTGGCCATGCCCATGATGCCGTTCATCGGGGTGCGGATTTCATGGCTGACGGTAGCGAGGAAGCGCGATTTGGCCTGGCTGGCATATTCGGCCCGTTCGCGTGCGGTGATCAGCGACGATTCGGCGCGTTTGCGGGCGGTGATGTCGCGGGCGATGGCGCGGTGTGAAACGGCGCCGCTGTCCTTGTCGCGCACCGACAGTTCGATCCAAGAGAACCAGCGCTGCCCGCTCGGCGTGCTGATGGAGACATCGGTGGAACTCAGGCACTCATGGTCGGAAAAGGCGGCATCGGGAACCATGCCGACCTCGATGCCCAGTTCCGCCAGGGTCTTGCCGGCGAGGTCGCGCTGGTCGATCTCGACGAGATCGGCGAAGACCTTGTTGGCATAGACGATGTAGCCGTCGCGGTCGCGATGGATGACGAGATCGCCAAGCGCGTCGATCAGGCCGCGAAAGCGCTCGTCGCTCTCCTGCATCTCCCACATGCGGTCGGCCAGCGTCTCGATCTCGGCGCGGCTGCGGGCAGTGGTTTCGTCAAGAAGGGCGGAGGTGCGATGTTCGCTCCGCCTGGCGCGCAAATGCAGGGCAAGGCCGGCAAGGCCGGTTGCCAGCAATGCGACGCTGATGAAGATCGGTGCCCCGGTCAGATGCGCCAGCCCGGCCACCAACACGATGGCGACGAATGTCAGAAAGGGCAGGCTTTCGCGCCTGGAGAATTCCGGCTCGGGCACCAGCGGCGGCGCGGCGACGAAGCGCCGCGTCGACGCCGGCGGGAGCACCGCATCGACGTCGTCGCCAGTGTCCGCCTGTTGGCTGCCGGATTCCGCGATCATGCGAAATCCTTGCCAGACAGAGATTATGGAAAATTGCGGCGGATCGTTCGAATTTTAGCGGATGAGCGCTTTTTGCCGAGGCGCGGCGGGTTTGCCGCCAGATCTGGCGATTCCATCCCTTCCGGCAGTTGGGCGGAGTCACATATCCACGACGACGCGGCCGCGGATCTTGCCGTCGACGATGTCGTGCGCGGCATCGACGATGCCGTCGAACCCGATGGTGCTGGACAGGCTGGCGAGCTTCTGCAGATCGAGGTCGGTGGCGATGCGGCGCCATGCCTCGAGGCGGACTGCTTTAGGCGCCATCACTGAATCGATGCCGAGCAATGAGACGCCGCGCAGGATGAAGGGCGCGACGCTGGCCGGCAGGTCCATGCCGCCGGCCAGGCCGCAGGCGGCGACCGCGCCGCCGTAGGAGGTCATCGACAGCACATTGGCCAGCGTGTGGCTGCCGACTGCGTCGATGCCGCCGGCCCAGCGCTCCTTGGCCAGCGGCTTGGCCGGCTGGGCAAGCTCCTCGCGCGATATCACTTCGGCGGCGCCAAGGTCGATCAGAAAGGGGCTTTCGGCATTGCGGCCGGTGGAAGCAATGACATGGTAGCCGAGGCTGGACAGGATCGAGACCGCGACCGAGCCGACGCCGCCGGCCGCCCCCGTCACCACCACCGGGCCGCGATCAGGCAGGATGCCGTGCCGCTCCAGGGCCATGACGCAGAGCATGGCGGTATAGCCTGCGGTGCCGACGGCCATCGCGTCATGCGGGCTGATGCCTTGCGGCAGCGGCACCAGCCAGTCGCCCTTGACGCGGGCGCGGCCAGCATAGGCGCCGAAATGGGTTTCGCCGACGCCCCAGCCGTTCAGAATGACCTTGTCTCCGGTGCGCCAGTCGGGATGCGAGGACGAGACGACGGTGCCGGCGAAATCGATGCCCGGCACCAGCGGCCAGTGGCGGATCACCGGCGCCTTGCCCGTGATCGCCAGGCCATCCTTGTAGTTCACCGTCGTTGCCTCGATCGCGACGGTGACATCGCCTTCCATCAGGTCGGCCTCGGTGAGATCGGTTACGTTGACCGACTGCTTTTTCTCGGCGTCACGCGAAACGAGGATGGCTTTGAAGGTTTCGGACATGTCTTTCTCCGCGATCTTGTTTGGCGACATGAACTGTGCGGCGATGGCCGCACGGGGTCAATCCTTGGAAGGTCTGGCTTTGGGTTCGCGTCCCCAGCCGAACAGCTCGTCGAAGACGACCAGTGCCGCGCCCACCGAAATGAAGGCGTCGGCAAGGTTGAAGACGGCGAAGGACCACACCGGCGTGTGAAACAGAATATAGTCGATGACGTGGCCGTAGACGGCGCGGTCGATCAGATTGCCCAGAGCGCCACCGACGATCAGCGCAAAGCCGGTGCGGGCAAGGATCTGGGACGGCGCGATCCGCGTCGCCAGGAACAGCACGAAAGCAACGACGACAAGCGAGATGACGATCAACCCGGTGTCGCCGAAGGACGAGAACATCGAGAAGGCGATGCCGGTATTGTAGGTGCGGAACAGCGCCAGGAAGG
This sequence comes from Mesorhizobium sp. M7A.F.Ca.CA.004.12.1.1, assembly GCF_003997835.1. Lineage (NCBI taxonomy): Bacteria > Pseudomonadati > Pseudomonadota > Alphaproteobacteria > Hyphomicrobiales > Phyllobacteriaceae > Mesorhizobium > Mesorhizobium sp. M7A.F.Ca.CA.004.12.1.1. The sequence goes on along the minus strand of NZ_RZRK01000137.1, from coordinate 2,329 downwards.
GCAGCAGATCAACCTTCTCCTGAAAAGGCAGATCGGCCTCGACCAGGTATTTTATCCACTGGTCGAGCGCGATGGCCGCGACGACAAGCAGTGCGTAGGGAGACCATGATCTCACGGGCGGGCAACCTTCATTGCTGGTCCAGGATTGGCTCGAGCTTGAGCGCGCCGCGCCGGATCTCGAACAGCATGATGCCGGTGGCAACGGCCAGATTGAGCGAATCGGCACGGCCGGCTTGCGGAATCCTGAGCAGCCTGTCGCAACTCGCAGCCAGGCTTTCGGGCAGTCCCTGCTGCTCGTTGCCCATCATCAGCAGCACGGGCCCGCGTGAAAAATCGACCGAGCGGTAGTCGACGGCGCCTTTCAGGTGGGTTCCGGCGACGAGGCCTGAAAACCCGCCTCGCCAGGCGAGGAAAGCCTCGGTTGTCGCTTTGGCCACCGGCACGGCAAAGATCGAACCCATGGTGGCGCGCACCGTCTCCACGGAGAATGGATCAGTGGTATCGCCGACCAGGATGACGCCTTTGGCGCCGACGGCATCGACGGTGCGGATGACGGTGCCGAGATTGCCGGGGTCGCGCACCCGGTCGAGCGCCACCCAGACGTCGCCATTGTCGGCGCGGACATCCTTCAAGGCGAGGAATTTTTGCGAAAAGACGCCCACCACCATTTGCGGATTGTCGCGGCGGGTGATGGCCACCAGCACCTTTTCCGACACTTCGAGCACCATGCCGCCGGCGGCAACCGTGCGTGCGGCCACCTTCTCCACCGCCGCGTTGCCGCGCCCGGCCTTGGCGAAAACCAATGTCCTGATCTGCCAGCCGAGATCGAGCGCATCGATAACCAGCTTCAACCCTTCGGCCATGAAGGCGTTCTGCTGGTCGCGGAATTTCTTCTGAGCGAGCGCCTTGATGTCCTTGACCAGCGGATTGGCGAGGCTGGTGACCTCCTTCACCTGGCCAGGTGCGCCTGCATGCCGCTCGTTCATTCAGCCACCCAGCGCGAAAACAATGAGGTCGAGAGCGCCCGGCCAGCGGACTTTTCACGGATGATCAGCTCACCCGATTCAATCTTGCCGCCCATGCCGGCAAAGGTATCGCGCATCAGGGCGTGGATGGCGAAGAAGGAGGCGCGGATCGAATAGGCGGTCAGCACCACGGCAAGCGGCTTCGGCGTCAGGATCGCCCGGCAGAGATCGGTCAAATCGGGCAGATCCTCGAACAATTGCCAGACCTCGCCCTTGGGGCCACGGCCATAGGCCGGCGGGTCGAACAGGATGATGTCGTAGCGGCTGCCGCGGCGCTCCTCGCGCTCGGCGAATTTGACCGCGTCGTCGACGATCCAGCGGATCGGCTTGCTGCCGAGGCCGGCCATCTCCTGGTTTTCACGGGCCCAGCCGATCGCTTTCTTCGAGGCATCGACATGGGTGACCTCGGCGCCGGCGCGAGCCGCCACCAATGAGGCGAGACCGGTATAGCCGAACAGGTTCAGCACCTTGACCGGCCGCTTCGCCGCCGCGATCAGCCCGGCCATGTGATCCCAATGGGAGGCCTGCTCGGGAAAGACGCCGACATGACGAAACGAGGTGAAACGGCCGAGATAGTCGATGCCGTCATGCTTCATCGGCCAGGTCTCGCCGAGCGGCAGCTTGGGGAAACGCCAGCGGCCGATGCCCTCCTCGTCGGTGTCGCCGGTGAAGACGGCGTCGGCACGCTCCCATTCCTTTGCCGGCAAGGCCTTTTGCCAGATCGCCTGGCCCTCGGGCCGCACGATACGGTAGGGGCCATATTGTTCGAGCTTTTGGCCGGTGCCGCTGTCGAGCAGCGCATAATCGGCATTGGGCGCCACTTCCAGGATCACGGGAAGATGTTCGGCGGGCAGAGCGCCTTCGCGGCGGGCCAGGATGCGCGGCGCCGAGTTCGGTTCGGAACGACTTTCCGTCTTCGCCTCATGGCGCTCGCGCGGTGGCGCTTCCGGTCTGGCGGGAGCCTGGCCGGGACGCGGACGTGACACGTCCGCCGCACCCTTCGCGGATGGATGTGGACGGTTGTCGCGGCGTTTGTCGCGAAAAGACTTCAAGCGGGGGCAACTCCGAACGGCGTGGCCGCTTTTGACATAGGGCAACCGGCTTCGCAACCAAGTCCGACAGGTCGGCCTCTCCGGTTCAGGTTGGCCGCGATGGACCAATGTCAAAGAAACAGGCAAATCTACCGGATGTCCCGCTCCGAACGCCTGCTCGACCTGATCCAGTGCCTGCGCCGGCATCGCCGGCCAGTGAGCGGACAGGCGCTGGCCGATGAACTCGGGAGTTCGATTCGCACACTCTACCGC
>NZ_RZRK01001379.1:0-758 GCF_003997835.1 Mesorhizobium sp. M7A.F.Ca.CA.004.12.1.1 | reverse complement strand
ATCTGTTGCCCCGCGACATGATCGACAATGAGCGCTCGACCGCCTCGGATGGGTTGATCGCGGTCGAGCGCTCATTGTCGATCATGTCGCGGGGCAACAGATGGCGGCGGTTCGAGGTGGCGTAGAAGATGACATTGACTGGCCGACCCTCGACGCCGCCTTCGAGCGCTGCCTTGAGCGATTTGTAGGAAGTGTCGTCATGGTCGAAGGAGAGGTCGTCGCAAAACAGGATGAAGCGGAAGGGGGCCGCCTTGAGCAATCCCATCAGCTTCGGCAGCGTGTCGATGTCCTCGCGGTGGATTTCGATCAGCTTCAGCGGCAGGTCGGACTTGGTCCTGGCGTTGATTTCGGCATGCACGGCCTTGACCAGCGACGATTTGCCCATGCCACGCGCGCCCCACAGCAACACGTTGTTGGCTGGGTAGCCGGCGGCGAAGCGTTCGGTGTTGTCGACAAGGATGTCGCGGACGCGGTCGACGCCACGGATCAGGCCGATGTCGACGCGGTTAACCCTGCGCACCGGCTCCAGATAGCCGGGATCGGCCTGCCAGACGAAACAATCGGCCTCGCCGAGGTCGGTTTGGGGCACCGGCGGCGGGGCAAGGCGGCTCACCGCCTCGATCAGCCGGTCGAGTTTCTGGTTCAGGGATTCAATGCTGCTGTCGGTCATGACTGTCTTTTGTTTTCGCGTTTTTGATGTCTGGGGGCGTGAAGCTGCCCGATTCCGCCTGATACAAAACCGGTCGCAACCTTTTGTT
>NZ_RZRK01001378.1:0-759 GCF_003997835.1 Mesorhizobium sp. M7A.F.Ca.CA.004.12.1.1 | reverse complement strand
AGGGTGCGATCACCTATCGGCCTGGCGACGAGGCACTGGTCGGCTCCGAGCCGGTCGTGAATTTCACCGCCGAGGGGCCGTTCGGCGCGGTCAAACGAGCATTCGACAGTGAGCCGCTGGCGCAGTTCCTGACCCAGCGCGCGCTGGAGAAAGAGCAGCAGCGCGTCGAGGCGATGCAGGCCGCGCTGCTCGAAAAGCAGCGGCTTCGGCGCGAGGTGCGCTACTACGCGGCGTTGAAGACCGAACGGGATAAGGCCGCCGAGGAATTGCGCAAGCAGGAGGAAGCAGCACGGCTGAAAGCCGAGGCTGACGCCAAGGCCAAGGCCGAAGCGGATGCCCAGGCGAAAGCCGATGCCGATGCCAAGGCTCAGGCCGACGCGGAGGCGAAAGCAAAGGCGGACGCCGATGCCAAAGCCAAGGCGGACGCCGACGCCAAGGCCGCTGCCGAACAGCAAGCCGCCGACGAGGCGGCCAAGGCGCAGGTCGACAAGCAGGAGCGGCAGAAGGCGGAAGAGGCGGTGCGCATCGCGGCGCAGGAAAAGGCAAGGCTTGAGGCCGAACGCAAGGCCGCGCAGCAGCCTCCGAAAGTGGAGCGTGCGCCGCTGCCGGAAGCCAACGACAATCCGCCGCCGGCCAAGCCGAAGTCCAATCCGTTCACGATCGACAATCTGCTGAAGTCACTGCAGTAGGCTGAGCTTTCTGGGCGATACGACTACCCTCCATCTCGATCGAGCAGACGCCGCAGCATCGGTTCGATAC
>NZ_RZRK01001377.1:0-759 GCF_003997835.1 Mesorhizobium sp. M7A.F.Ca.CA.004.12.1.1 | reverse complement strand
CGCCATGCCCATGCACATCGTTGAGCGCCTTGAAGTGATCGAGGTCGGCCAACACCAGCGCGACCGGGAACCGGGCCGAGGCGCAGTGCTGCAAGAGCCGCATGCCGCGTTCCTCGAAGCCACGCCGGTTGAGCAGGCCCGACAGGGGGTCGGTATAGGTCTCGGTCTTCAATGCCTTCAACACGTCGAGTGCCGCGGCGGAAAACAGGCACAACGCAATGAGCAGCGAGAGCAGCGCGTGCGACAGCAGCGCCGTCGTCCAGTAGGACGAGCCATAGAACCCGTCATAGCTGGCGAAGGGCCCATGCGCGATGACGACGGCAAGGGTGCGCACGAAGAAATTGACGCCCGACAGCAGCGACAGCACGAACAGGATTTTTTCGGTCGGGCCGTTGTTGCGCACCGGGCGCAGTTCGGCAGCAACCAGAAGGCTGATGCCGCCGAATGCGAAATTCATCGCCAGGATGCGCCAGGTGAGATCCGGCGCGACGAACAGGAACCAGCACAACGACGCCAGGCCGCCGCCGGCCAGCACGGCGATCCCCACATAGGGCACCTTGCGGCCATAGCGGTGGATGACAGCGCTGGCCAGGCAGCACGCGGCGATGGTGAAGCAGATGTTCGACGTAAGCTTGGTCAGCGGCATCCCGATGGGCAAGGTGAAATACTGCAGCAGGAAGCCAGCCGCCGAGAGACTGTAGCTGATCGCCAAAACGGCCAGATAGGGGCGGTGGCGCTGATAGGACCATAGCACAAGGA
>NZ_RZRK01001376.1:0-761 GCF_003997835.1 Mesorhizobium sp. M7A.F.Ca.CA.004.12.1.1 | reverse complement strand
GTCGGGGCCGTTCCTCGACGAGGCGCTGCACGCGGTCGGCCACATTCCGCTGCCGCCCTACATCGCCTCGAAACGCGACGACGACGAACGCGACCGGGCCGACTACCAGACCATCTATGCAAGCGAGGAAGGCGCCGTCGCGGCTCCGACAGCGGGCCTGCATTTCACGCCGGAGCTTTTTGCAGCGCTTGACAGCAAGGGCATCGAACGCCGCTTCGTCACCTTGCATGTCGGCGCCGGTACGTTCCTGCCGGTGAAGGCCGACGACACCGCCGACCACAAGATGCATGCCGAGACCGGTTCGGTCAGCGAAGCTACTGCGGACGCCCTGAATGCTGCAAGAGCAAGAGGCGGGCGCGTCGTTGCCGTCGGCACGACCTCGCTGCGACTGCTGGAGAGTGCGGCGCGTGAGGACGGTACTCTGGCTGCGTGGTCCGGTCCGACCGATATCTTCATCACGCCCGGCTACCGTTTTCGCACCGCCGACGTGCTGATGACCAATTTCCATCTGCCGCGCTCGACGCTGTTCATGCTTGTCTCGGCCTTCAGCGGCCTCGACACGATGCGTGCGGCCTATGCCCATGCGATCGAGAACCGTTACAGATTCTATTCCTATGGCGACGCAAGCCTGCTTTTCCGAGCGGAGACGAGCGATGGACGATGATCTGCAAGCCTTTGACCGCTATGCGCTGAATGCGGAATTGAAAAAGCTGCGCGCCGGCATTCGCCAGCACCTCGATTCCGCCATGCGCGGCTGCATC
>NZ_RZRK01001375.1:0-712 GCF_003997835.1 Mesorhizobium sp. M7A.F.Ca.CA.004.12.1.1 | reverse complement strand
GGACACGAAGGCGCGGCGCAGACCGAATCGGTCGCCGGCCGCACCCCCGGCCAGGATCAGCGCCGACAGCGTCAATGCATAGGCATTGGAAATCCACTGCGCCTCGGCAAGGTTGGCGCCGAGGTTGACGCGAATCGCCGGTGTGGCGATGGCCAGGATCGAGCCGTCTATGAAGCCAAGCGCCGAGGCCAGAATTGCCGCGATCAGCACAAATCGCCGCTGCGACTGCGGACAAAACGTTCCATGCGTGACCGGGCTCGTCAGCGGGACCGCGGCAGCTTTGCTCGGTGAATGCATGAAACCTTGCTTAAACCCCTAGCGCATCGGCAACAACCGGCCAGTGGCTTGCAGTCATTGAAACCAGCCGTTTGGCCAGGGTTGCACCCTGACAGGGTGCAAATGGCACAGTCATGCCAGCCCCGTTACGTGCAGCCGGCGGGGATTTCGATGAGGCGGCCGCTTGAAAGCTCGGCTTCATCCTGATCATGCAGCTGGTCTATGCCGCCGCACTTCCCAGTTCACTGCTGCGCAAGGTTATCGGCTGAAGGTCCGCCGACAAACTCCACCGTGACACCCGGCGAAACCAGCTTGGCCAACTCCCGCGCATCCCAGTTGGTCAGGCGTACGCAGCCATGGCTTTCGGTTTTGCCGATCTTCGACGGATCCGGCGTGCCGTGGATGCCATAGGTCGGCTTGTCCAGGGCGATCCAGA
>NZ_RZRK01001374.1:0-764 GCF_003997835.1 Mesorhizobium sp. M7A.F.Ca.CA.004.12.1.1 | reverse complement strand
ATCCTGGACGATCTGCGCGGCGTCATGGCCGGCATTCCCGGCGTCGATGTCGAGGTGCGCGTGCCGGAAGCCGGTCCGCCGACCGGCAAGCCGATCCAGATCAGGCTTTCGGCCGTCGACCCCAAGGGGCTCGACGACAAGGCCCGTGAGGTCGCGGCGCGCATCGGCAAGGTGCCCGGCGTCATCGATATTTCCGACGGCCTGCCGCCGCCCGGTGTCGACTGGGCGCTCGAGGTCGATCGTGCCAAGGCGGCGCAGTACGGCATCAGCCCAACCTCGGTCGGGACGGTGGTGCAACTGGTGACCAACGGGCTGAAACTCTCGGAATACCGGCCTGCCGGAGCCGACGACGCGGTCGACATAAGGCTGCGGCTGCCCGAAGACCGGCGCACGCTGTCGACGCTCGACGAACTCAGGGTGCAGACCTCACAAGGCTCGGTGCCGATCTCGAACTTCGTCGTGCGCAAGCCGGAGCCGACGGTCGGCATCCTCAACCGCATCGACGGCGCGCGTACGGTGGTCGTCCAGGCCAACGTCGCCGCCGGCGCTCAGGTCGCGGCTGTGCAGGAGCAGGTCACCAAGGCCGTCTCCGACATGGATCTCGGCAGCGGCATCCGCTGGAAGCTGGCCGGTTCGAACGAGGACAGCGCCGAAGCCAGCGCCTTCCTCAGCAAGGCCTTCGGGGCGGCGATCTTCCTGATCTTCCTGGTGCTTCTGGCGCAGTTCAACAAGTTCACCAGCGTCTGGCTGGTGCTGTCCTGCGT
>NZ_RZRK01001373.1:0-771 GCF_003997835.1 Mesorhizobium sp. M7A.F.Ca.CA.004.12.1.1 | reverse complement strand
GGCACGGCGCATGACCTCGGCCTCCTCGTCGGCACGCGTGTGCCAGTCACAGCCGGGCACGAGCGACCCGCAGTGAAATTCCTTCATGAGATTTCTCCTTTTCCTCCGTGAAGCCTGGTCGAGGCTCCGGTACTTTTTTTGGCTCATGGTCCGGTTCCAGGGTTTAATCCGCGGACCGCGAGCGGGTGAGAAGCATAACACAGATGGGGCGGCATTGGTTGCGGTCAACGGCAAACAGGCGGAGCAGCGCTGCTCCACCCTCTTAACACTATCCCGAAACAGGACCGGACATCGTCTCATCCTGCTCTGGCGGGCAAGCCATCATTTTGCGGCCTTGACGGCCTCGGCGACCTTGTTCTTGCCCTTCATATCCCATGAGACACGGACTTTTTCACCGACCTGCAGGCCAGGATCCTTGAAGGTCTTGGGAAGCGTAAAAGACGATCCATCGTCGAGGACCAGACTCATGGCCGTTGCGTCAAAGGTCTTGATCGTTCCGGTGGTGTGCTTGACGGCGGCGAATGCCACCGAACCGGAAGCGAGAAGGGCAGCGGCGGCCGCCGAAACAATGATCTTGCGCATTGCGAAGTACTCCTGGAAGTAGGGCATCCCTCTCAATGAGGTGCCCCGCGTCGTCTGGGCCGTCCGGTCGCGTCGGGTCGCGGCTCGCTTTGTCTGACGCAATTCCGGTCGGAAAGCCGTTTCGCACTTTCCTGGAATTGCGCGCAGGCGAACCGCCGGCGCTTCCCGACCCGGCCCCACAAATAGGCC
>NZ_RZRK01001372.1:0-771 GCF_003997835.1 Mesorhizobium sp. M7A.F.Ca.CA.004.12.1.1 | reverse complement strand
GGGCGAGATCGTCGAGATGGGCGAGCCGGGCACCTTCTTCGACAATCCGAGGGAAGCCCGCAGCAAGGCGTTCCTCAGCCAGATCAGCCATTGAACATGGCGTGCGCCTTGTACTGAAGCGGCGACGGCAGATGCTGCGGGATACGAGGATTTGAACATGATGCGCGCCGTGGTTCTGCATGCCGAGAGAAGACCTGCGCGTCGAGGAAAGGGCCAGGCCCGAACCTGGCCCCTAACAGGTGCTGGTGCGGATCGCCAATGGCGGCATCTGCGGCTCCGACCTGCATTGTTAGAACCATGGCGGCTTCGGGCCGGTCCGAGTGCGCGAGCCGATGATCCTCGATCACGAGATTTCCGGGCATGTCGCGGCGCTCGGCGCCGGTGTCGTGGGCGTGCAGTTGGGCGCTATGGTCGCCGTCAGTCCGTCGTCGCCCTGCGGCCATTGCGGCTTCTGCTGCAGCGGCCAGCCGATCCACTGTTCCGACATGCGCTTCCTCGGCAGCGCCATGCGCACGCCGCTCGTGCAGGGCGGGTTTGCCGACTACATCGTCTGCGACGCCGCCAACGCCGTCGCCATGGCTGCCGGCGTCGACGCCGCGATCGGCCTCCTCCTCCTGCTTTCGGCGCGACTGGCGCGCGCGAAGTGGTGGTCACCGACATCCTCGACAAGCCGCTCGCCCTCGCCCCTTCGCTCGGCGCCGACCATACGGTCAACGTCGGGCGGTCGGGCCGGATGCGCTGGCCGGCTATGAGTCCAACAAGGGCTATTCG
>NZ_RZRK01001371.1:0-771 GCF_003997835.1 Mesorhizobium sp. M7A.F.Ca.CA.004.12.1.1 | reverse complement strand
GCCGAGATCCTCGAAGGCAATTTCCGGGTGGATGTGGACGAGAATACGCCGGTTTCGGATTGACGCTCTGGCTTTTGGGGTTGGTGCTAGGCGCCCCCCCTCTGTCCTGCCGGACATCTCCCCCTCAAGGGGGGAGATTGGCGGCTTTGTCGGCGGCACTCCTGCTTCGGCGTAGAAAATTGGCGAAAGCCGAAATGACATCCGATCTCCCCCCTTGAGGGGGAGATGGCCGGCAGGCCAGAGGGGGGTGCAGCGCATCCCTCTCAATCAAAGCTGAACCGCAAAGCCAACTCCGATCAGGAGCATCCTTGCCCTTGCCCGCCCCCCTCATCGAAATGCGCGGCATCACCAAGAGCTTCGGCGCCGTCAAGGCGAACGAGGCCGTCGATCTCAGCGTGGCACCCGGCGAGATCCTGGGGTTGCTGGGCGAGAACGGCGCCGGCAAGACGACGCTGATGAATGTGCTGTTCGGCGCCTATGCGCCCGATGCTGGGGAAATCCTCATCCAGGGCAAGCCGGTGCGGATCACCAGTTCCGCCGATGCGCTGGCCGCCGGCATCGGCATGGTGCACCAGCATTTTCACCTCGCGCCGCGGCTGACTGTGCTGGAAAATCTTTTGATCGGCATTCCCGGCAAGACAGGACGGATCGACCGCGCCGGCGGGCTGGCGCGGCTGGCCGAGATCGGCCGCCAGCATGGGCTGATGCTTGACCCGAACCTGCCGGTCTCGGCGCTGTCGGTCGGCGAGCAGCAGCGGCTCGAAATCGTCA
>NZ_RZRK01001370.1:0-775 GCF_003997835.1 Mesorhizobium sp. M7A.F.Ca.CA.004.12.1.1 | reverse complement strand
GACCTTGCTGGCGCGCCCGAGGTGCCATGTGGAGCATCCTCGTCGCCAGGGAACACAAAGCCGCCGCGCAGGATGAGGCCGTTGGCGCCAAGCGCGGCCGTGATCTCCTCGATCATGCCGCGACGCGCAATCATTCCTTCTTGACCGGATCGGAGAACGCGCTCCGCCAGACTTCCTTGTGGATGATGTTGGCGACTTTAGCCCCGCCTGATTCGGGCTCCTTTCAAGTGAAGGCGTCGGGCATCGACCCCTTCTTCTTGGCGATGAAGTCCTTCAACGCTTCGTCGATGCTCGGATCGAGATGCGGCGCCTCGTAGCTTTCCAGCCAGCGGCGGGCAAGCTCGTTGGCGCGCTGCGGCGCTGTCTTCTCGCCTTCGGCCAGCCACTGCTCGTAGGAATTGTTGTCGGCGATGTTGGAGCGGTAGAAGGCGGTCTGGAAATTGGCCTGGGTGTGGTCGCAGCCGAGATAGTGGCTGCCGGGGCCGACCTGGCGGATGGCGTCCATCGCCTGGCCGTTTTCCGACAGGTCGACACCCTCGGAAAACTTCTGCGTCATGCCGAGCTGGTCGATGTCCATCATGAATTTTTCATAGCAGGACGCCAGCCCGCCCTCGAGCCAGCCAGCCGAATGCAGCACGAAATTAGTGCCGGCCAGGATGGTCGAGTTCAGCGTGTTGGCGCTTTCATAGGCCGCCTGAGCATCCGGAACCTTCGACGCGCAGAGCGAACCGCCGGTACGGAACGGCAGGCCGAGACGGCGCGCCAGCTGTGCGGC
>NZ_RZRK01000136.1:0-10267 GCF_003997835.1 Mesorhizobium sp. M7A.F.Ca.CA.004.12.1.1 | reverse complement strand
TCCTCGTAGAGCGCCGCGCGGGGGAGGGTGAGACAGCGGCAGATTGCCGCTGCGGAAGCTTGCCTCAGCCTTGATGCCGGATTCCCAACCACCACAGGATTTGCACCCAACGCGCTTCACTGGTAAAAGATTTTGACCAGTCAAGCGAAATGAGGCTGCTGATGTCCGGCCTGGCCATGCCGAAACCAGACGACGCCACGATGCGCCGGCGCGACGAGATCGTCGCCGACATGCGCATCATCGTGCCGGGTGAGGGCGTCGTCGACGCCGCCAATTCCATGCGCGCCTTCGAGAGCGACGGCCTGACCGCCTATCGGCAGCTGCCACTGGTCGTCGTGCTGCCGCAAACGGTGGCGCAGGTTTCGCGCGTGCTGAAATACTGCAACGATCGCAACGTCCGCGTCGTGCCGCGCGGCTCCGGGACCTCGCTGTCGGGCGGCGCGCTGCCGCTCGAGGACGCGGTGCTTTTGGTGATGAGCCGCTTCAACCGTATCCTCGAGATCGATTTCCCCAATCGCGTTGTCGTTGCCCAGCCGGGCGTCACCAATCTCGGCATCACCACCGCCGTCGAGCAGCAGGGCTTTTACTACGCCCCCGATCCATCCTCCCAGATCGCCTGCTCGATCGGCGGCAATGTCGCGGAGAATTCCGGCGGCGTGCACTGCCTGAAATACGGCCTTACCGCCAACAATGTGCTCGGCATCGAGATGGTGCTGATGAATGGCGAAGTGGTACGGCTCGGCGGCAGTCACCTCGATGCGGAAGGTTATGACTTGCTCGGCGTCATGACGGGTTCGGAAGGGCTGCTTGGCGTCGTCACCGAGGTCACCGTGCGCATCCTGAAGAAACCGGAGACGGCTCGCGCACTGCTGATCGGCTTCCCGACCAGTGAGCAGGGCGGCCAGTGCGTCGCCGACATCATCGGCGCCGGCATCATTCCGGGCGGCATGGAGATGATGGACCGGCCGGCGATCCACGCCGCCGAGGATTTCGTCCATGCCGGCTATCCCCTGGATGTCGAAGCGCTGCTGATCGTCGAGCTCGACGGGCCGGGCGTCGAGGTCGATCATCTGATCGGTCTGGTCGAGGCGATCGCCTACAAGAACGGCTCGACCACCTGCCGCATTTCGCAGTCCGAACATGAACGGCTGAGCTTCTGGGCCGGCCGCAAGGCGGCGTTTCCGGCCGTCGGCCGCATCTCGCCCGACTACTACTGCATGGACGGCACCATCCCGCGCAAGGAGCTGCCGCGCGTGCTCGCCGGCATGCGCGAGCTGTCGGAAAAATACGGTCTCGGCGTCGCCAATGTCTTTCACGCCGGCGACGGCAATCTGCATCCGCTGATCCTCTACGATGCCAACGTACCGGGCGAACTCGACAAGGCCGAAAGCTTCGGCGCCGACATATTGCGGCTCTGCGTCAAGGTCGGCGGCGTGTTGACCGGCGAACACGGTGTGGGCGTGGAAAAACGCGACCTGATGCCGGAAATGTTCACCCAGATCGATCTCGACCAGCAGATGCGCGTCAAATGCGCCTTCGATCCCAACCATCTGCTCAACCCGGGAAAAGTGTTCCCGCAGCTGCGGCGATGCGCCGAACTCGGCCGCATGCACATTTCCGGCGGCAAGCTGCCGTTTCCGGACATTCCGAGGTTTTGAGGGATATGTCGGCGCTTGAACACCCCCCTCTGTCCTGCCGGACATCTCCCCCTCAAGGGGGGAGATTGGCAGCTCGCGCGCCTCGCCCTTTTGTCACCATTGGAGATTGGCGAAGCCATATGCGACATCCGATCTCTCCCCTTGAGGGGGAGATGTCCGGCAGGACAGAGGGGGGCGCCAAGGAACTCAGCATATCCGAACTCGCGTCTGGCATAGAATTCGCCCCCCTCTCCGTCTCGGGCTTTGCCCGAGCCACCTCTCCCCCGCTTTGCGGGGGCGAGGAACCCATGCCCGAGTGAGGTTTGAGTTGCTGTTCAAACAATCCTTGCTGGACAAGATCGCGCGCAATGAAGTGACGCTCGCTTTTCGGCGCTGGAAGCGGCCGACCGTCAAGGCCGGCGGGCGGGTCAGAACGGCGTCAGGTGCGGTTAGGATCGGGGACATCTCGATCGCGAGCGGCTCCGAATTGACGGAGAAAGACGCGACCGCAGCCGGCTTTCCGTCCCGAGGAGCCCTTCAGGAGATGCTTGGCCCCGATGACGGTACCCCGGTCTATCGCATCGAGCTCAAAGGCATCGAGCCCGACGAACGCGTTGGCCTGCGCGGCGACGCCGTGCTTTCCGATGAGGACTGGCATGCCTTGACCCAGCGTTTTGCGCGCTGGGACAAAACGGCACCCGGCTACTTCCCGTCGATCCTGCAGGCGATCGGCGCCCATCCGGAATTGCCGGCTGCTGTCCTGGCCGACAAGGCCGGCGTCGAAAAGCTGAAGTTCAAGCAGGATGTCCGCAAGCTCGGGGAGTTCGGTCTCACCGAGAGCCTCAAGGTCGGTTATCGGCTGTCGCCACGGGGCGAAGCCGTGCTCGAAAGGCTTCGGGAGCACAGGCTTTGACTACTTTCACCCCAACCACACCATCCGAAGTCCTCTCCACCGTCGCCTGGGCAGCGGCGGAAGGCTCGCCGCTCGAAATCCTCGGCCACGGTTCCAAGCGCGGCATCGGCCGGCCGCTGCAAACCGAACACACGCTCGACCTGTCGAAACTCTCTGGCGTCACGCTCTATGAACCGGCTGAACTGGTGCTGTCGGCCAAGGCAGGCACACCGCTGGCCGAGATCGAAAAGCTGCTGGCGGAAAACGGTCAGCAACTCGCTTTCGAGCCGATGGATTACGGTCCGCTGTTTGGTGGCGAACCGGGCAAGGGCACGATCGGCGGCGTGCTCGCCGCGAACCTCTCCGGTCCGCGCCGGCTCAAGGCGGGCGCGGCGCGCGATCATGTCCTGGGCATCAATGTGGTGTCCGGTCGTGGCGAAGCCTTCAAGTCGGGCGGCCGCGTGGTCAAGAACGTCACCGGCTATGACATGTCCAAGCTGATGGCCAACAGCTGGGGCACGCTGGCTGTGTTCACCGACGTCACCTTCAAGGTGCTGCCGGCAGCCGAGGCCGAAGTCACGCTCGCCATTCGTGGCCTGCTCGACGATGCGGCAGCAAGCGCCATGGCCCTGGCGCTTGGCTCGAGTGCTGAAGTGTCGAGTGCCGCCCATCTGCCCGAGCGGATCGCCGCGCGTGTCGCCGGCGGCAGTCTCGGCGGTGAGGCCGCGACGCTGCTGCGTGTCGAAGGCTTCGGCCCGTCCGTCGCCTACCGCATCGCCGCGCTGAAAACGCTGCTCGGCAAGGCTGGGCCGCTGCAGGAGATTGCCGGTGACGCTTCACGGCTGATCTGGCGCGATGTACGCGATTGCAGGCCCTTCGCCGACAACAGCGAGAAACCGGTCTGGCGTGTCTCGATGACGCCGGGACAGTGCCACCAGATGGTCCTGACGCTGCGCATGCAGGCCGCCGTCAGCGCCTACTATGACTGGCAGGGCGGGCTGGTGTGGCTGCGCATGGAACAGGGCGATCCGGAAGCCGCCCTGCTGCGCGGACTGTTGAGAAAACATGGCGGCGGCCATGCGACGCTGGTGCGTGCCGCACCTTCGCATCGCGCCGCTCTGCCGGTGTTCGAGCCGCAGCCGCCCGCACTTGCCGCACTCAGCCAGCGGCTGAAGCAAGAATTCGACCCGAAGCACATCCTCAATCCCGGCCGAATGGCCTAGGACATTAGCGATGCAGACCAATTTTTCGCTTGCCCAGCTTGCCGATCCGCATGTCGCGGAATCGGAAAAGATCCTGCGCAAATGCGTGCATTGCGGCTTCTGCACCGCCACCTGCCCGACCTATGTGACGCTTGGCAACGAGCTCGATTCACCGCGCGGGCGCATCTACCTGATCAAGGACATGCTGGAAAATGGCCATCCCGCCGACAAGCAGATCGTCACCCATATCGATCGGTGCCTGTCGTGCCTCGCCTGCATGACCACCTGCCCGTCGGGCGTGAACTACATGCATCTGGTCGACCATGCCCGCGCCCATATCCAGGAGACCTACAAGCGGCCGCTGCTCGATCGACTGACCCGCGCCATGCTGGCCTTCGTGCTGCCTTATCCCCAGCGGTTTCGCGCCGCGCTCAAGCTGGCGAAGCTGGGCAAGCCGTTTATAGGCTTGTTCGACAAGGTTCCGGCGCTGAAGCCGCTCAGTGCGATGCTCAAGCTCGCGCCGGCCTCGATCCCGGCAGCTTCGCCGATGGGCTCGCCAGGCATCCATGCCGGGCAGGGGAGCAAAAGAGGCCGCGTCGCCATCCTCACTGGCTGCGCGCAATCGGTGCTCGATCCCGCCATCAACGACACCACGATTTCGCTGCTGACGCGGCTCGGCGTCGAGGTCGTGGTGCCGCCGGGCGAGGGCTGCTGCGGCGCGCTGGTGCATCATATGGGGCGCGAGCAGGCCGCGCTTGCCTCGGCGAGGCAGAATGTCGATGCCTGGACGCGCGCCATCGAACAAGGCGGGCTCGATGCCATCGTCATCACTGCATCCGGCTGCGGCACGACGATCAAGGACTACGGTTTCATGCTGCGGCTGGATCCGGCCTATGCCGACAAGGCCGCGCGCGTTTCGGCGCTGGCCAAGGACATCACCGAATATCTCTCGACCTTCGATCTGCCTGAACCGGTGCGCAAGCCGGGCACGGTTGTCGCCTATCACTCGGCCTGTTCGATGCAGCACGGCCAGAAGATCACCCGCCAGCCGAAGGAACTGCTGGCCAAGGCCGGCTTCATCGTGCGCGAGCCGCGTGAAGGACATCTCTGCTGCGGCTCCGCCGGCACCTACAACATCCTGCAGCCCGAGATCTCGGCCAAACTGCGCGACCGCAAGGTGAAAAACATCGAGGCGACGGGGGCTTCGATCGTCGCCACCGGCAACATCGGCTGCATCACCCAGATCGCTTCCGCCGCGAAGCTGCCGGTGGTGCACACGATCAAGCTGCTCGACTGGGCCTATGGCGGACCAAAGCCGGAAGGCGTTCGGGAAGAGAGCCTGATCGCCGCGGAGTAGGGCGCCAGCCCCAGCGCTACTCTGCCGCGAGCCTGTCCGCCGTACCGTAGGTCGCCTCATAAAGCGCACGCTGGCGGCTGAGCGCCACCATGGTGTTGCGCAGCAGGATGGCGACCGTGATCGGGCCGACACCGCCCGGCACCGGTGTGATCCAGGAGGCGACCTCGCGCACGCTTTCGGTGTCGACGTCGCCGACGATGCGGCTGGAGCCGTCGGGGCCGATTTCGGAATTGATGCCGATGTCGATGACGGCAGCACCCGGCTTGACCATGTCGGCCTTGATCAGCCGCGGCTTGCCGACGGCGACGAACAGCGCATCGGCACGTCGCGCATGGGCGGCGACCGACCGCGTCATGTGATGGCACACGGTCACCGTCGCGCCTTCGCTCATCAGCAGGAAGGCGATCGGCTTGCCGACGATTTCCGAATGGCCGACGATGACGACTTCCAGTCCCTTGAGGTCGAGGCCGGTTTCCTTGAGCAGTTCGACCGAGGCGGCCGCCGTGCAAGGCGCGAGATCGAGCTGATTGTAGACGATGTTGCCGATCGAGGCCGGATGCATGCCTTCGACATCCTTGAGCGGATGCACCGCCGCCTGCAATGTCCTGATCGGGATATGCACCGGGACCGGCCGCTGGATGATGATGCCGGTGACGCGCGGATCGGCATTCAGGCCGTGAATGGCCGCTTCCAACTCGCCTGCCGTGATGGTGGCGGGAAAGCGCCGCTCCTCGAAATCGATGCCGGCGAGCTCAGCCTTGGCGCGCTGGTTGCGCACATAAACATCCACCGCATCGGTGTCTCCGACGGTGATCGAGACCAGCTTGGGGGGAAAACCCTCGGCTTTGGCGATCGCTGCGTCCTCGGCAACGGCGGCGATGATGCGCTGGGCGACCGGGCCGCCCTTGAGATAACGGCTGTCTTCGGACAGGGGCATGGGTGAACTCTTTTGTGGAACTAGCCACCGAGATAGCAAAAGAATGCGGTAAAGGGCAGCATGAAAGCGAACCGCTATGCCCGTTGCGCGACGCGTGGGTGACCTTTGCCCTCGATTTCTGCTCAAAAACGGAAAGGGCAGCGCGGTTTCCCGTGCTGCCCTTCCTGACCGGCCGCATCCCCATACGGCCCGTCCCCCGTTATCCCTAAACTGGCCTCGAAAAGCGGACTGCTTTGCTGGCCAGGTGATTCGCAAGGATTATTATATCACCTCGACCGTGGTTCCGACATTGACCCGCTCATAAAGGTCGACGACGTCCTCGTTGCGCATGCGGATGCAGCCTGACGACACCGCGCCGCCGATCGTCCACGGCTGGTTGGTGCCGTGGATGCGGTATTCGGTCGTGCCGAGGTAGAGCGCGCGGGCGCCAAGCGGGTTCTCCGCGCCGCCGGCAAGATAGGTCGGCAAATAGCGGCCCTTGGCGGCTTCGCGCTTGATCATCTGCGCCGGCGGGCGCCAGTCCGGCCACTCGCGCTTGCTGGTGATCTTGTGCGTACCCGACCATTCGAAGCCCGGCTTGCCGGTGCCGACGCCATAGCGCCTTGCCTTGCCGTTCTTCTCGACGAGGTAGAGGAAGTTCTGGGTGGTGTCGATGACGATCGTGCCCGGCTTCTGGCCTCCGTCATAGTCGACTTCCTGCGGCAGGTAGATCGGGTTGATCTGAGGACGCGCGAGCATGCGCTTGGCCGGCGGCTGCACCGCCGCCGTCTGCACCCGGTCGGGCTGCGCCAGGCGCAGGCGCCGCTGTTGCTGCACCACCTGGCGGTTCTGGCGCACGATGCCGGGTGCCTGGCCAAGCTGCAGCACCCAGGGTGCGGAAAGGTCGGGGCTCACCATTACCGGCGGCCTGTCGGCATAGCGGTCGCCGGCGGTGGAGGGTGTGACGCCGGCGGCAAACACAGCCACGGCGCCGAGCACGGGAAACAGAACTGTCTTCATCGTAACGCACCTTGATCGTCTGATACAAAACGGGTGGAAACGTCCTCCCGGTTCGGCGATCATTGGCGCGCAAGCAGCAACCGAAACATGAATCGGAATGCGTAAAATGCGGAACTGTCGGTAAACCTTTTGGTGTGGTTACCGCAGGGTTCAGGAATCTGGTAAAGCCGCAGTAAATGCCGCGCAAAAGCGCGTTAACGAACGGATTTTGGCTTATGGACAAGGAAAACACCGGCCTGCTCGCCGGTCCCGACGGTGTCGCGCGCTGCTTCTGGCACGGCAATCTGCCCGACTATCTGCACTACCACGATCATGAATGGGGCCGGCCTGTGGCCGACGACCGCAGGCTGTTCGAAAAGATCTGCCTCGAAGGCTTTCAGTCGGGCCTGTCGTGGCTGACCATCCTGCGCAAGCGGGAGAATTTTCGCGAAGCCTTCGCTAATTTCGAGTTCGACAAGGTCGCCGCCTTCACCGACAAGGATGTCGAACGCCTGCTCGGCAATGCCGGCATCATCCGCCATCGCGGCAAGATCGTCTCGACCATCAACAACGCCAAGCGCGCCCGCGAAATGGCCGACGAATTCGGCTCGCTGGCCGCCTGGTTCTGGAAGTTCGAACCCGGTAAGGACGAGCGGCCGCAAATCGTCGACCTCGCCCATCTGCGCGCCAACCCGACAACGGCCGTCTCGGTGCGGATTTCGAAGGAGCTGAAGAAACGCGGCTGGAGCTTTGTCGGCCCGACCACGGTCTACGCCTTCATGCAGGCCATGGGCCTGGTCAACGACCACCTCGAGGGCTGCGTCTGCCGCAAAGAGGTCGAGAAGCAGCGGAAGGCTTTCAGGCGGCCGAAATAGGCTCAGGTGCCGTTGGCGCTGGCCAGCACCAGGCCGGCGACGATCGCCACCACCGTGGCCACGGTCGGATAGATCACCAGCAGGCCGGTCATCAACGCGTCGCGCATGGATGGTCCCTTGCCGGTCTCGCCGGGCACTTCGAACGGGCCGGCAGCCTGGCTGATCATTTTCGGGGCGTTGATGTCGGCCGGGCGCAGGCGTGCGGGCAATTCGGCATCGCTGTCGATGGCGTGGAATCTTGCTGTGCTGGTCATGGCCGCGAACCCCTCATTTCCCGCGCTTTATCGGCGACGATTGTGTCGGCACAATGCCGTACCCGTGGCGGGATTGTTTCATTTTCGCTGCGTTTTGTTTCAGAGCTTGGCTCGGTGGTAGGCCCAAATCTTGGTCGTTCTGCGCCGCCCCTCATCGCCCTGCCGGGCACTTCTCCCCGTATAGCGACGGGGAGAAGGACGCCCTCGTCGATGGTTTCGCCAGTCGTCCAGGTTGCAAGAGAATGCCCGAGTCCGCGTTCAGCTCTCTTCTCCCCGTCACTATACGGGGAGAAGGTGCCGGCAGGCGGATGAGGGGCGGCGCTGTACTTGCAAAGCTATCGAACTGTTCCTAGCCACCTCGTAGAGAGGGTGCAAACCCTTGCTGGTCCTCGCCGCTTCGGTTAGGACACGCCCACTCGCAATATGTCATCGATTACTTAGCAAAAAAGACCCCAGCTCATGGCCGACAAATCGGAAAAGACGAAAGCGCGACTGCCGCGCGGTTTTGCCGACCGCAGCGCCGAGGACATCCGCGCCGTCGAGAAGATGATGGCGACGATCCGCTCGGTCTATGAGCTTTACGGTTTCGAACCGGCAGACCAGCCGCTGATCGAATACACCGATGCGCTCGGAAAATTCCTGCCCGACCAGGACCGGCCGAACGAAGGCGTGTTCTCCTTCCAGGACGATGACGACCAGTGGCTGTCGCTGCGCTACGACCTGACCGCGCCGACGGCCCGTTTCGTCGCCGAGAATTACGAGCGCCTGCCCAAGCCTTACCGCAGCTATCGCTCCGGCTGGGTGTTCCGCAACGAGAAGCCAGGCCCCGGCCGCTTCCGCCAGTTCATGCAGTTCGACGCCGACACGATCGGTACGCCGGGCGTGGCCGCCGACGCCGAGATGGCGATGATGATGGCCGACGTCATGGAAGCGCTCGGCATCAAGCGCGGCGACTACGTCATCCGCGTCAACAACCGCAAGGTGCTGGATGGCGTGCTGGAGGCGATCGGCCTCGGCGGTGAGGAGAATGGCGGCCGCCGGCTGACGGTCCTGCGCGCGATCGACAAGCTGGACAAGCTCGGGCCGGAAGGCGTGAAGCTTTTGCTTGGCCCGGGCCGCTGGGACGGCGGCAAGGAGGGCGAAGGCGACTTCGCCAAGGGCGCCGGGTTGAACAACGGGCAAGCCGAGGCGGTTCTTCTCGCGACTGCGAGGACCATACAAGCCGGCCAGGATTCCACGGTCAGTTCGAACGCCATCTACCAGGAAGGCGTCGGCGAACTCGCCACGATTAAAGCGCTGGTCAGGGCGGCGGGATATGGCGAGGACCGTATCGCCATGGACCGCTCGGTCGTGCGCGGCCTCGAATACTACACCGGCCCCGTCCTCGAAGCCGAGCTTCTGGCCGAAATCCCCAACGAGGACGGCCAGATCGTACGCTTCGGCTCGGTTGGTGGCGGCGGCCGCTACGATGGCCTTGTTTCCCGCTTCCGCGGCGAGCCTGTGCCGGCGACCGGCTTTTCCATCGGCGTCTCCAGGTTGATGACCGCGCTGAAGAACCTCGGCAAGCTCGACGCCTCGGACGTGATTGCTCCTGTCGTCGTGCTGGTGATGGACAAGGACACCGACAGCCTCGGCCGCTACCAGAAGATGGTGGCGGAGCTGCGCGCCGCCGGCATCCGTTCCGAAATGTATCTCGGCGGCGCCGGCATGAAGGCGCAGCTCAAATATGCCGACCGGCGCGGCTGCCCGGTCGCCATCATCCAGGGCGGCGACGAGCGCGCCAAGGGCGAGCTGCAGATCAAGGACCTGATCGAAGGCGCGCGCATGTCTGCCGAAATCACCGATAACGCCGAATGGCGCGCCGCGCGCCCGGCGCAGGTGACGGTGGCGGAGGGCGAGCTGGTCGCCGAGGTGAAGAAGATTTTGGCGGCGCAGGCCGAGGAGAGGGCGCGTGGCAAGTAGAGGCCGCGTTCTACGGCGCCCCCCTCTGTCCTGCCGGACATCTCCCCCTCTAGGGGGGAGATTGGCAGCTTGGCCGAAGGCATTCTCCTTGCAACCTTTGAGATTGGCGAAAGCCGAGCCGACATCTGATCTACCCCCTAGAGTGGGAGATGCCCGGCAGGGCAGAGGGGCTG
>NZ_RZRK01001369.1:0-778 GCF_003997835.1 Mesorhizobium sp. M7A.F.Ca.CA.004.12.1.1 | reverse complement strand
CCGCCAGCACATGAAATACACCAACTGGCTGGCCGGCACCCGCCATTGGCTGGCCGGTTCGAGGGTCACCTATGCCGATCTCGCGGCCGCGGCGACGCTGTCGGTGCTCGACTATCTCGGCGAGATCGACTGGCGCGAGCACAGCGCTGCACGCGAATGGTACACGCGGGTCAAGTCGCGGCCCTCCTTCCGGCCGCTTTTGACCGACCGGGTGCGCGGCCTGTCACCGGTGTCGCATTATGCGGACCTCGACTTCTGACGCCGCAAAACTGCGCGCGCTGATCGACGCGGAGGCGCAGCGCGCCGGCTTCGATGCCGTTGCCGTCACCTCCCCCGATGCGATCCCGCTGGCGCCGGCGCGCCTGGCCGAATTCGTCGCCGATGGCTTTCATGGGTCGATGGACTGGATCGCCGAGACGCTTCAACGCCGCAGTGAACCAACAGCCCTCTGGCCGCAGGTGCGCTCGATCATCGTGCTGGCGATGAACTATGGCCCCGACCATGATCCGCGCGGGGTGCTGGCCAAGCGCGACTCCGGCGCGATCTCGGTCTATGCGCAAAACCGCGACTATCACGATGTGATGAAGGGGCGGCTGAAGGAGATCGCCGGCAAGATCGTGGCGCGCGCCGGGGGTGATGTGAAGGTATTCGTCGACACTGCGCCGGTGATGGAAAAGCCGCTGGCCGAGGCCGCCGGGCTCGGCTGGCAAGGCAAGCACACCAATCTGGTCAGCCGCGAGCACGGCTCCTGGCTGTTCCTCGGCACCATCTTCACCAC
>NZ_RZRK01001368.1:0-783 GCF_003997835.1 Mesorhizobium sp. M7A.F.Ca.CA.004.12.1.1 | reverse complement strand
CGGCAATTGATGCACGTCGCAATCTACGTTGCCATCGCCGAGAACGGCGTGATCGGGCGGGACGGCGGGCTCCCGTGGCGGCTCTCCACCGATCTCAAGCGCTTCAGAGCCGATACGATGGGCAAGCCCATCATCATGGGCCGCAAGACCTATGAGGGCATCGGCCGGCCGCTGCCGGGCAGGTTGAACATCGTCGTCACCCGCGACAAGACCTGGCGCGCCGAGGGCGTCGAGGCGGCACATTCGCTCGAGGCCGCGATCCAACTGGCGACGGAGCGCGGGCGCCGCATGGCCGATGTGGACGAGGTGTGCGTCATCGGCGGCGGCGAAATCTATGCCCAGGCCATGCTGCTGGCCGATCGCCTGCATGTCACCCATGTGCTGGCAGCGGTCGACGGCGACGCGCATTTCCCGCCGATCGATCCTGATTCCTGGCACATTGTCAGCTCGCACGACGTCCCAGCCGGGGAAAAGGACAGCCACCCGACGCGTTATTCGGTCTACGAGCGGCGTCGAGAGAGACATTGAATGAAAAAAGGGGCATTGAAGGAAGACAAAGGGTCGCGACCGGACAAATCGGACGAAGTCGGCAGCGCATCGCGTTGAAAGCGCCTCGTTGCGTCCCTATAGAAGAACAATACTGGATTTTGCGCCGTAATACCGGCGCTTGAGGGAATTCCAAGCGAAAGGACATTCATGCCCTGGAACGACAAAAGCGGCGGTGGCGGCGGCCCATGGGGTGGCGGCGGCAACAATCAAGGACCCTGGGGGCAGGGTCCAAAG
>NZ_RZRK01001367.1:0-787 GCF_003997835.1 Mesorhizobium sp. M7A.F.Ca.CA.004.12.1.1 | reverse complement strand
GAGACAGGCTTGCCATCGCGGCGTCGGCCTTGAAAGCGGCGCTCGAGCGTGGCGGGCCGTTTTCGGCCGAACTCGAAACCCTCGCGGCGATTTCGCCCGATGCGCCGCAGCTTGCGGCACTGCGCCCCTATGCTGAAAAGGGCGTTCCGACCCGCGCCGAGATCGCATCGCAGGCTGATGCCGCCGCCAATGCCATGGTCACTGCCGCGACGCCCGTCGATGAGAATGCCGGCTTCCTGCAGAATCTGATGTCGAGCGCCGAATCGCTGGTCAAGGTCAGGCCGATCGGCGCCGTCGAAGGCGCCGGCGCACCGGAAACCGTCGCGCGCATGGAGGCGGCGGTCAACCAGGGCGACTACGCGAAGGCACTCAGCGAGTATGAAACGCTGCCCGAGGCCGCCAAGGCCGCTGGCGCGGACTTTGTCGGCAAGCTGAAGGCACGCATCGAGGTCGAAACCCAGGTCGATGCGCTGATCTCGGGCGCGATGAAGGCATGAGGGCAACACAATGATCCGCCTGCTCGCCTTCCTCATCGTCGTTTTCGCGCTCGGGCTGGGCTTTGCCTGGCTGGCCGACCGGCCGGGCGACATGGTCGTCACTTTTAACGGCTATCAATACCAGGTCAGCCTGATGGTGGCGGCGGTGGCCGTCGTTGCCGTGGTCGCCGCGGTGATGATCCTGTGGTGGCTGCTCAAGTCGCTGTGGAACAGCCCCTACACCATCTCGCGCTATTTCCGTGTCCGCCGCCGCGATCGTGGCTATCAGGCGCTGTCGACCGGCATGATTG
>NZ_RZRK01001366.1:0-788 GCF_003997835.1 Mesorhizobium sp. M7A.F.Ca.CA.004.12.1.1 | reverse complement strand
ACGCTTCACCGCGGGAACGTGCAGAGCTTCTGGACAATTGTTTCCTTCGATTCCATAGCATGCTGAAACCGTCCAACCGACATGCCGTGGCAGGTGATTGCCTTGGTAAGAATTTGCCCGCTTGCTGTGGTGCGTCGACAACCTTGGTCCTCGTCGCGCTCGTTCACAATGGGAAGCGCAGGTCGTCCCGAGTTGCTAAGGAAAACCTGACGCTTGGCAGTTGTGGTCCAAATGATGCTGGCAGCTCCGGCTGCACGCCTTTAACTGTTGGCTGCTCCAAAACTTCAAAGAGACGCGAAGCCAGTCAGTGCGGACCTACGGATTGCCGAACAATAACACGGCAAACTCTGGCACAACGAAAGGAAGCCGATCACTGCGTACTGGCAATCCAGCTATTTGATTGAATGGAGTTCTAGAACCGCCTGATCCACGGCCCCCTCGTCGCCACCCCAGCCCAATCGGGTTCCATGCTCATCGAGTGTTTGGCGGGTGGCCGTCAGTGCAGTTTGCAACATGGCGAGTTCAGCTAGAACTGCAGATGACAGAGGCCCGCCATCTGCCGCGATGGTTTCGACAGCATTCGTCCTCGCAGCCTCGAGCGCTGCGGAAAGTGCGCGAACTGGATGGACGCTGGACATGGGCTTCTCCTCGTCAATAACTTGGTACCGACCCGTTCGTGGATCGGCAGATTGCGTGCCTTACGTGCCGCAACGATGCCACACGCGGGAGGCAGGTTCTTTTCCAAAGGCATGCTGCGTTTCGTCTTTGACCGTTGCAGGGATCAGGCA
>NZ_RZRK01001365.1:0-790 GCF_003997835.1 Mesorhizobium sp. M7A.F.Ca.CA.004.12.1.1 | reverse complement strand
GGCTAGCTCGATCGCTTCCTCGGTGTTGCGGAAGGTCATGGTCGCCAGAACAGGGCCGAACACCTCTTCTTGTGCCAATATGTTAGCTGGCGAAACACCTGTGGCGAGCGTCGGCAGATGGTAGTAGCCGGAAGACGGCAGCGCCGCATCCGGCTGCCAGCAGACGGCGCCCTGCCTGGCGCCTTCGGCAACCAGGCCCTTGACGCGGTCAAGCTGGGTCAAGTCGACCAGCGGGCCGATATCGGTGTTCTTGTCGAGCGGGCTGCCGACGCGCAGCCGGCTCATCCGCGTCTTGACCTTGGCGATCAGGGCGTCGGCGATGCCTTCCTGCACCAGCAGGCGCGAGCCGGCGCAGCAGACCTGCCCCTGGTTGAACCAGATACCGTCGACCAGGCCTTCGACGGCGCTGTCGAGATCGGCATCCTCGAAGACGATGAAGGCCGACTTGCCGCCGAGCTCCAGCGACAGTTTTTTCCCGGACCCCGCAGTGGCTTTCCTGATGATCTTGCCGACCTCGGAAGAGCCGGTGAAGGCGATCTTCTGGATGCCGGGATGGTTGACGATGGCCACGCCGGCCTCAGGTCCGCCCTGGACGATGTTGACGACGCCTTTCGGCACGCCGGCGCGTTCGCAGATCTCGGCGAACAGGATTGATGTCAGCGGCGTGAACTCGGCCGGCTTCAGCACCACCGTGCAGCCGGCGGCGAGCGCCGGCGCGATCTTCCAGGCCAGCATCAGCAGCGGAAAGTTCCACGGGATGATCTGGCCGACGACGCCGACGCCCTTGTGG
>NZ_RZRK01001364.1:0-791 GCF_003997835.1 Mesorhizobium sp. M7A.F.Ca.CA.004.12.1.1 | reverse complement strand
GTAATGTTGAGTGTACCGTCGAGGGTGAGATTGCCGCCGACGTTGATCAGGTCGTTGAGCGCGCCGCCAGGCACATTGGCCTGGCCGAAATCGACGTTGAGGTTGGAATTGCCGAGGGCGAGATTGCCGTTGATGGTCAGCGTGCCGGGCATGCTGCCTGCTCCACCGGCGCTCAACGTGCCGCCGTCGGCGACCGTGACGCTGCCGCCGATGATGCCTGTGCCGCCAAGCGTCGCGCCGCCGGCGACCGAAATCTGCCCGGCCGCGCCCGACTGGTTGCCGTTGACGAGCAGGGTGCCGGCATTGACGTTGGTCGCGCCGCTATAGCTGTTGGTGCCAGTGAGCGTCGTAACGCCGCTGCCGAGCTTGTTGACCGTGCCGCTGCCCGAGATCGCGCCGGCAAAGATGTAATCGCTGTTGAGGTTGAAGGCGAGCACGCCGTTGTTCGTAACGGCTGGCGTCGCGAGCGCCCCGGCCGTCGCGCCGTTGCCGATTTGCAGCGTCCCGGACTGTATAGTCGTGCCGGCACTGTAGCCGTGGTTCCCGGTCAGCGTCAGCGCGCCGGCGCCTTGCTTGGAGAGGCTCTCGAAATTGCTGACATTGGCGGCGTCCAGCGTGCGTCCCGCGGCGGCGACCACTTGCAGTGTGTCTCCGACGCCAGTCTCGCCACCGGTACCCGCGTCAACGCCCGCGCCACTGATGACGGCGGTGTCATTGAGCACCAGCGTGTCGTTGCCGGCGCCGAGATTGAGCTGTGCGGCGCCTGTGTTGAGCGTGCCGCTTACGTTGAC
>NZ_RZRK01001363.1:0-796 GCF_003997835.1 Mesorhizobium sp. M7A.F.Ca.CA.004.12.1.1 | reverse complement strand
TTGTTGGGCACCGTAAAGGCGACCTTTGCGTTGGGAGCTTGGGATTTGAACCGCGGAATGAGGTCCGGCGCCAGGATCGCTGCCGGATTGTCCGTGGCGGCAATGCGATAGACACGTTTGCTTGTCGCGGGGTCGAACAGATGAGCAGTATTCACGAAATCGCTCAACCGTTCGAGCAGCCGGGTGAGTTCGGGCTCAAGTGCCAGAGCGTGAGGCGTCGGGATCATTCCCCGTCCGGACGCCGCCGTTGTGAAGAGGGGGTCGTTCAGCAATTGACGCAGACGCGTCAGGCGGGCCGACAAAGCCGATTGGGTAATGTTCAATCTCGCCGCCGCATGGGTGACGTTCTGGTGCTTCAACAGCGCGTCGAGTGTCAGCAGCAAGCCAATGTCGAAATCCGATAGCCGTTTTGTCAATGGGACCTCGAACCAGCAGGCGCTATTCAATCGGTAGCTCTAGACTAGCACGGTTCCGGGTTTGAAGGGCATGCGGTTCCAGTCAACAGTCAGCCGGCGTGGCCGGATTTGACCACCCATACTGAGGTCTGTTCGGCCTCTTGCACCAACCATCTAAGGCGCGGGCCATGGCCCGCGCCTTTTCATATTCAGCCTTCCAAAGAGCTCAGTCCTTCTCGAAGATGCGCGCCTTGGCGACCACACCGGCAATGGCGCCGCCGATCAGCGGTGCAACGATGAACAGCCAGAGCTGACCGATCGCGGCAGTTCCCGAAAACAGTGCCGGACCGATCGAGCGGGCCGGGTTGAGCGACGTGCCGGTCACCGGGATGATGGCGAAA
>NZ_RZRK01001362.1:0-799 GCF_003997835.1 Mesorhizobium sp. M7A.F.Ca.CA.004.12.1.1 | reverse complement strand
CGCCTTGGCCGTGCGCATCGCACTGCCGCTCAGGGAGTCGCTGGAACTCGCGGGCTTCTTCGGCTTTGCGGCTTTCGGCGCGGCTTTCGCTGCGGTCGGCACCACTTTCTTCGGCGCTGCCTTGCCGAAGGCCGGCTTGGCGTCCTTCGAACGGGCTGTCATCGCCGGGCCGGCGCCGGCCTTGGATTGGGTCGCCTTGCCCTTGGCGGGCGCGGGCTTTCTTGCCTTGGTTGCCATTGGACCGAATCCCTCTTTTGGCACAATTGCCGTGTCGGGATAACGCCCTGAAAGTCTTAAGGTTCCCCTTGCGCAATCCGTCGAATCAAGCGGAAAGGCCGATCACCAGATCGGCAGCCCGGCGCCGCGCGAGCACGCGTTCGATGTTGGGCAGGTCGTTGGACGCGATCCAGGCGCGCGCATCTTCATCGGAGCGGCCATGTCCGTGCCAGCGCTCCATCAGGCGGCGCTCGAGCTCGTTGCGCGGCACGTCGACGAAGATCGAGAAATCGAACAGCGGCGCCAGCCGCGACCACGGCTCTTCGTCGAGCAGCAGATAGTTGCCCTCGACCAGGATGAACTTGGTTTGCGTGGCGACGATCGAAGCAGCGGCGCGTGACAGTTCCATGCTGCGGTCGAAGACCGGGATGGCGATGTCGGGTTCGCCGGCACGGATACGCTTCAGCAGGGCCTCAAACCCGGCAAAGTCGAAGGTTTCCGGCGCGCCCTTGCGCGCGCGCAGGCCGCGCCGCTCGAGCACTGCGTCGTCATAGTGGAAGCCGTCCATCGGCACGACCTCAGC
>NZ_RZRK01001361.1:0-803 GCF_003997835.1 Mesorhizobium sp. M7A.F.Ca.CA.004.12.1.1 | reverse complement strand
AATACGCACTGCCGCTCGAGGAAGGCTGAGTTTGGCTGCTTGGCTTCGGCTTGCCCGGGGCAAGTGTTCTGATAAGAAACCATCACCATCATCAAACAGACGGAGCGGCCGTGTCCCAGCCCATCAAGATAGGCATCGTCGGCGTCGGCAAGATCGTCCGCGACCAGCACCTACCGGCCCTGGCGAAAGACCAGGACTATCGCCTCATCGCGGCCGCCAGCCGTCACGGCAAGGTGGATGACATCACGAATTTTCCTGACATCGAAGCCATGCTCGACGCTGTGCCCGAGCTCGAGGCCGTGTCGCTCTGCATGCCGCCGCAGTTCCGCTACGATGCGGCGCGGACGGCACTGATGGCCAAGAAGCATGTCTTCCTGGAGAAGCCGCCTGGCGCCACTGTCAGCGAGGTCGAGGACCTCAAGACATTGGCCGCACAGAACGGGGTTTCGCTGTTCGCCAGCTGGCACTCGCGCTATGCGCCGGCCGTAGAGGCCGCGCGTGCATTCCTCGACAAAGCCAAGATCAGGTCGGCCGCCATCAACTGGAAGGAAGACGTGCGCCGCTGGCACCCGAACCAGGAATGGATCTGGGCTCCCGGCGGTTTCGGCGTCTTCGATCCCGGCATCAACGCGCTGTCGATTGCCACCCATATCCTGCCGGCGATGTTCATCACCTCGGCGGTGCTGGATTTTCCCGAAAACCGCGCCTCCCCGGTTGCCGCGCGCGTCGCCTTCCGCACCTCGAACGGGTTGCCGGTGACGATGGACCTCGACTGGCTGCAGACAGGCCCGCAAAGCTGGGAC
>NZ_RZRK01001360.1:0-747 GCF_003997835.1 Mesorhizobium sp. M7A.F.Ca.CA.004.12.1.1 | reverse complement strand
TTCGAGCAGTGCCGGCACGTCGGCGCTGCTGTCCGAGACAGCGCTGCGCTTTTCCGCCGCCTCCGACTGGCGCGAGAACTCAGCCACGATCGACGGCTATGGCCTTTTTCGCGAGACCGTGTCGGGTTACCCGGTTCACGACGCGCAAGGGCGCATCGAAGGCCAGCTCAATGTCGACCTCGACAATGAGTTGCGAGCCATCGCCAAGCTCGGCTACGAGGCCGTGCCGGAATCGGCATCATCACCGGACGCCATTGCCGGCGTCAGCAAGCAGCCGCTGCGGCAGACCATCGATGGCAGCCTCGCCGTCGAAAAGCATCTCGGCAAGATGCAGTACACGCTAACCGGCGCGGTCTCGCACGATTTTTACGGCGACGCCAAGCTCTCGGACGGCACCTCGCTGTCGCAGAAGGATCAGGACTCCACACTCTACACGGCGACGTTGCGCACCGGCTACGAGATCTCCCCTGCCCTGACCCCGTTCACTGAAATCGAGGTCGGCCGCCGGACCTATGATCAACGCATCGACAATGAAGGGTTCGAGCGCTCGTCGACGCGGCTCGGCGCCCGCGCTGGCCTTGCACTCGACATGGGCGAGAAGCTGTCGGGCGAATTCTCGGCCGGCTGGCTCAGGGAAGCGATCGACGACAAAAACCTTGATGCGATCTCGGGTGCCACCGTCAACGCCGACCTCAAATGGTCACCGGAGCGCGGCACCACGATCGGCCTGACCGGGCGGACCACCGT
>NZ_RZRK01000135.1:0-10274 GCF_003997835.1 Mesorhizobium sp. M7A.F.Ca.CA.004.12.1.1 | reverse complement strand
AGCGGCGCGACATCGTCGTGAACATCCCGCTTGGCCGGCTCGGAACGGCTGACGATATCGCAAAAGCTTGCCTGTTTCTGGTCTCAGACCTGTCCGACTACGTGACGGGGCTCATTCTCGACGTCAACGGCGGCCGATTCATGCACTGAAAAGACAGTCCGCACGGCCCTGCGGATCGATGCGACGACGAAACATTGGAGGCGACGCATGCTCAGGATCAATTCCGGACAAGACGAGGCTCCGCTTGCGCATGGGGCGGCGCTTCCACCATTTCGTCGTGAATTTCCAGCGCCTTCTTCAGCGATCGAAAGCGTGCATCGTCCCGCCTGTTCGATATGGGACACCCCCCGCGAGTTCCAGCCAGATGCCTTGTTGAAGTCAGGGATCAAGGATGAAGCGGTTGCCTCCTACCTGTCAGACACCCGCCCGCTCTATGACGCCGCCAAGCGTTGCGTTAGCCAGCTTTCGGGAATCCTGCTTCTGCTCCAGACCGACAGCCTCGACCGCAACCGCAACGATCTCTTGCTGGCGTCGGTGACAAGGCAGTTGCGCGAGGCAACCGACCGGCTGGGTGCGGTGAAGGCGCCGCCGACAGCGGCCCGCCACCAAGCCGCGCTAGCCGATCTGCTTGTGCTTCTCGGCCGGATACTCTCGCGGCTTGATCGTCTTGCCGATCTCATTGATCCGGCAAGTCCCGATCTCGATGCCGTCGTTGACGCGCTTTTTTTCGCGCAGCGGTCGCTGCGGATGGTTTCGGAACCTTCCGCCGGACTGACGCCCGTGGATTTCAGGGCGGCCTGCTGCAACTGCCGACCCGCGAAAAATTAACCGGCTGGATCAAGGGAGGAAACCGGTGTCACTCTATTCGATCTACGTCCTCGAGTACGGCTACGTGCCCGAATACCACAAGAGCGGCGTCATCTACGGCGCCCACAATGAAGGCTATGTCAAGCTGCCCTACTGCTACGCCGTCATCAAGGGAGACGGTTGGGCCGCGATGGTCGACGTCGGTTACAACGACCGCGACTATGGGAACTATCTTGGCATGCTGTTCAATGTCCAGAACTGGCGCGGACCGCGCGAGGTTCTTGCCGAAATCGGATTGACGCCGGAAGACATCAACGCGGTCTTTATCACGCACGCGCATTTCGATCATTTCGGCAATGTTGATGCATTTCCCAATGCCACCTTCTACGTCCAGAAGAAGGAGCTGCAGGAATGGATCTGGGCGATGTCGCTGCCGGACCGCATGCGCTGGATCCTGTCCGGCATCGATACGGCGGATATCCTGCGTGGTGTGCAGCTGGCGCGCGACAAACGCCTGATCGCGGTCGATGGTGCCATGGAAAACGTCTTCCCCGGCATCGATCTTCACGTCGCCTATGACAGCCATACCTTCGCATGCATGTGGGTGACGGTGCGCAATGATGGCAAGACGGATTCCCAGGACACCTGGGTGCTTGCCGGTGATCTTGTTTACCAGTTCGAGAACCTGAACGGCGCCTCCGAACAGCTCAAGATCGACGACATGTATCTCCCGGTCGGCCTGGCCACCGGCAGCCAGATCAATCTGATCATGGCCACCGAAGCCATGATGAAACAGGTCGGCCATGAGTCTCGACGGGTCATACCCGTTCACGAGTCGCGGCTCGAACAGACATTCCCGTCCCGGCTCTCCAGCCAGAAGCTGCGGATCAGCGAAATCTGTCTGGCCAGCGGAGCAAGATCCGCACTGCTTTAACGGACAAGTTCGATGCCGCGAATCCGCAGAAGGACAAGACACGTGGAAAAGCTTTCAGACAAGCCGAAGCCGGTCACGGCCTTAGGAGAAGGTGCATCCGGACCGAGCAGTTGGTTTGCCTCAGCTGGCGGGCCGACCGCGGGTATCGCGGCGGCAACGCTGGTCCTGTTCGTCTTCGGCGGCCTGATCGCCCCGCAAAGTCTTGGCACCGGCGCGATGAGCGGAATGCTGCCCTTTGCCGCCATCCTGGCCCTCATCAGCCTGGGCCAAACGATGGTCATCCAGCAGGGCGGCATCGATCTGTCCGTGCCGGGGATGGTTTCGCTCAGCGCTGTCATCGTCTGCTACTTCGCGGAGAGCCAACCCGATGCCGAGGGCAGTGTTGCCCTGGCCCTCTTCTACGCTTTCGCCGCTGCGGCGGTAGCGGGGCTGATCAGCGGCCTGCTCGTCAGCAAGGTTCGTGTTGCGCCCATCGTTGCCACGATCGGCATGAACGCGCTGCTCTACGGCCTGAACGTCAAGATTTCAGGCGGCACACCGGTGTCTGTGCCCGGGTCGATAGCAGCGTTCGCCAACGGTAAGATCTTTGGCATCACGCAGCTCGCCTATTTGGCAGTAGCGATGGCTATCGTCGTCATTTTCGTCGTCAAGGCGACGACCTTCGGGCGCAATTTCGAGGCTGTCGGCGCAAACATCAGGGCCGCACGCGCGGCAGGTATCGTCGCTGACCGCTACCAGATCGCCGCGTATGTGGGTGCGAGCCTGTTTTATGCGGCAGGCGGCATTCTGCTCGGCGGCCTTATGCAGCTGCCAAGTCCGCAGCAGGGCGACAACTACCTGATGCCGTCGATCGCCGCGACGGTTCTGGGTGGAACCTCGCTGTTTGGCGGCAAGGGCAATTTGGCGGCAACCGTGATCGCCGCCCTCTTTCTCACACAGCTGCAACAATTGGTGCTGACGACGGGCGCCAGCATCGGCGTTCAATACCTTTTCCAAGGTGCCGCGATCCTGGTTGGGGTCGGCATCTATGGTCTGAATTTTCGCAATCTCAGGCGGGCAATCAGCTTGAGGAACAGGTCGACCGCATGATGTCGGCGGCCAAGGGAATAAACAGTTTCAACGCTGTCCATCACGGGCAGGTTGGAGAACAGCAACCAAACTTCGTTGGGAGGAAATGATGAAGTCTTATCTTGGATTAAACGCGATATCGGGCGCCGCGCTCGCCCTGTCGGCCTTTGCAACTGTCTCACCGCTGTCGATCACACAAGCCGGCGCCGCGGATTGGTGCAAGGGCATCGCCGGTGGTGTCTTCTGCGCCGAACCAGCGGCGACGCCGCCGAGCTTCTGCGGAACGAAGGAAATCTCCGTCGCGCTGGCGGATGGCTTCGCCCAGAACCCCTGGCGGCAGATGACGACGGCCGCTGCGATCAACGAGGCCAGCCAGTGCCCGAATGTCACCGGCTGGGATCATACCGACGGACAGGGTAACACCCAGAAGGCAATCTCCGACCTCAGCGGTCTCGCGGCACGCGGCGTCAATGCCATTGTCGTGTTCCCCGATGCCGGACCAGCCATGTTGCCGGCGATCCGCGATGCCTTCAAGCAAGGCAGCACCGTCGTCCCCTACCGGGCCCGTGTCGGCGGCGAGGAAGGCAAGGATTACAGCGTTTTCGTCGGCACGAACTTCCACCAGGATGGCGTCGACTGGGGCAAATGGATGGCCAAGGCCCTCAACGGCAAGGGAAATGTCGCCTACCTCGGCGGGCCTGCCGGAACCAGTCAGAGCCGTGAGCGCGCTGATGGCATCCTCGAAGCTTTCAAGGACTATCCGGGCATCGTCCAGATCGGACAGAAGCCGTTCGAAGTGACGAATTGGGATTCCAGCATGGTCGCCAAATCGCTGGGCGCGCTAATTGCCCAGTATCCGCAGATCGACGGTGTGATCGCGGACCTCAGCATGGGCGTTGTCGCCTCGGGCGTTTTCGAACGGGCTGGTCGGCCACTTCCGCTGATCGCCGGTGAAGACGCCAACGTGTTCGGCTGCACCTGGAAGAAGCTGCACGATGCCGACGCCAAGTCCGCCTTCCAGTACACGACAAACAGCGCCGAGCAGTGGAACGTGCGTCTGGCCGTACGCTGGGCGATCGCTGAGGCAGCCGGCGGCAAGATGGATCAGCCGCTCGTCATAACCGACCCCAACGGCACCAAACATACGGTGGCTGAGGCCGGTGTGAAGGAAGTGACGAACTTCCAGCTCGAGGATTCGCTTGCCGGAACTGTTTTCTGCAATCCGAAGCTTCCGGAATCCGCTTCAAACGGCACCAGCCTGACTGACGAACAGGTCCTGGCAGCCCTCAAGGGCGGTCTCTGATCTCGAGCCAAACGGGGCGGGCTTCTGTCCGCCCCTTCATCTCCTCAAGGAGGATGATGGAAGTCACTTAGGAGGATCGACCCATGGCCACCGTCGAGCAGCTTCAGTCTGACATGGCAACGCCGACCAGTACTGCGTTGGACAGCCCGTTGGGATTGCGCATGCAAGGCGTGTGGAAGCGTTTCGGCCATGTCGTCGCCGTGAAGGACATTTCGTTTGTGGCCCGATGCGGCGAGGTTCATGCGCTTCTGGGAGAAAATGGCGCAGGCAAGTCGACATTGATGGGCATTGCCTCCGGCACTTTGAGCTACGATCAGGGCTCGATTGAAATATGTGGACAATCTGTAGATCGCTTTAGCGCGGCACAGGCGCAACGGCTCGGGCTCGCCATCGTGCATCAACATCCGGCGGTGCTTCCCGATCTGACGGTGGCTGAAAACCTGCTGCTTGCAGTTCCAGCAGCGCTTCGAACGGATTATGCCAATGACTGGGTAATCGCCCAACTCCGTCGTGTTGGCTCTGCCGTTCACCCCAAGACCCGGCTGTGCGATGTCGACATCGCGCAAAGCCAACTGATAGAACTTGCCAAGGCGCTTGCGATCGACCCAAAGATCCTCATTCTTGACGAACCCACCGCGGCTTTGACAGCCGACCTTGTCGACATCCTGTTTCGCAACGTGCGCGAAGCAGCGACTCGGGGCGCGGCGGTCATCTACATTTCGCATCGGCTGCAGGAAATCAGGCAGATCGCAGACACGGTCACCGTCATGCGTGACGGTGAAGTGAAGGGATCGGCACCGATGCGCGATGTCAGTGATGACCAAATCCTCAACCTCATTGTCGGACGCACCGTCACCAAGCAATTTCCGCTCAAATCAGCCGGTGTCTTGAATGGCGCAAGTATTCTTGAGGTCAAAGGGCTTTCGGGCGCTGATTTCGTAGACATCAATATGTCGGCGCGTGGCGGCGAGATCGTTGGTATCGCCGGCATTACCGGAAACGGCCAGAGCGACTTCCTGCGTTCGCTGGCAGGTCTTGGAAATGCCCGTGGAGCCGTCACTCTGGACGGGAAGACCGTGCCGCTCGGCAACCCGGGTGCCGCTCGTAGTGCCGGCATTATCTATCTGTCTCCCGACCGCCAGCATGAAGGCCTTTTTCCCAGTCTTTCCGTGCGCGAAAACGGTACCATCTCGGCCCTGTCACGTTTCGCGAACTTTGGCGTCGTGGACCGTCCGCTCGAACGGCGGCAAATGGAAGCCCAGCGAGTGGACTTGAACATTCGCGCGGCATCGATCGAGCAGAATGTCGCCACGCTGTCTGGCGGGAACCAGCAAAAGACGATCCTGTCACGAGCTCTCCTGGCAGAGGCTTCACTCGTGCTGGCAGAGGAGCCGACAGCCGGGGTTGACGTGGGTGCCCGCGCCGAAATCTATCGCATCCTGCGTGACGTCGCTTCGCGCGGGACATTGGTTGTGATCGTCTCATCCGATATTGTTGAGCTTGAGGGCGTATGCGACCGCGTGCTGGTCTTCTCCCGCGGGCACGTCGTGGGCGAACTCTCAGGCCAAGACGTCAACGAGGCCAATATCGGCCGGACCATGATAACGGCCACCACCCATCGCAAGACCGACCAGCAAGAACGAGACAGATTCGGCACTACGCGTTCATGGCTGCGAATGGTTGCTGCCGGCGACTATGTTCCAAGCTTCGTGCTTGCC
Source organism: Mesorhizobium sp. M7A.F.Ca.CA.004.12.1.1 (assembly GCF_003997835.1). Lineage (NCBI taxonomy): Bacteria > Pseudomonadati > Pseudomonadota > Alphaproteobacteria > Hyphomicrobiales > Phyllobacteriaceae > Mesorhizobium > Mesorhizobium sp. M7A.F.Ca.CA.004.12.1.1. Next base: position 4,444 of record NZ_RZRK01000135.1, on the reverse strand, counting down.
GGGCTAATCGTGCTGCTGGGCGTGGTAGCGTCTGGCCACAACATTCGTTTCGTCTCAGGCTTCAACATCGAGAAGATCCTGTTCCTTTCCGCTGCGCTGGCGTTCGTCTCGTTTGGCCAGATGTGCGCAGTGTTCACCGGCAGGATCGATCTGTCGGTCGGTCCGTTGATCGGCTTGAGCCTCGTCATCGCGTCATTCTTCCTGAATGAAGGTGCCGGCATGGCAACGATAATCGTTGGCGTGTTGGCCGTTTTTGGCGCCGCAGCCCTCGTCGGCCTGACCAACGGGACTTTGGTTCGGTTCGGGAACTTCACCTCCGTTGCCGCCACGCTAGGGGTTTACATCATCATTCAGGGCATCTCGGTGTTGCTGAGGCCCTATCCCGATGGGGCCATCAGCGCCACCGTCATGGATACCATCAAAGCCACTATCGGCAGCATTCCGGTCGTGTTCATCGTCGCGTTGGTCCTGGCGATCATCCTCGAAGTCGGCTTGCGCTACAGCCGTTGGGGGATGAGCTTGCGCGCCGTTGGCTCCAACGAGAAAGCGGCGGCGCATATTGGTGTGCGCACAGGCTGGACCGTCGTCGGCGCGTTCATCGCCGGCAGCTTGCTCACAGCGCTTGGGGGCATGATGGTGGTGGCGCAGCTCGGCATCGGCGATCCCAATCAGGGCATCGAATACACGCTGGGCAGCATTGCCGCAGTGGTCCTCGGCGGAGCCAGTCTCTTTGGCGGACGCGGCAGCTTCATCGGCGTGCTGCTTGGCGCCGTCCTGATCCAGGAAGTCAATTCGTCGATGGTTTTCCTGGGCCTGTCGCAAGCCTGGCAATATTGGTTCATCGGCTTGCTGACGCTGATCGCAGTAGCAGTCTATTCTCAGGCCCGGTCAGCGTCCATTGAGAGGCCGTGAAACGAACTGCCGCAGACTGGAGATACGACGTCGAGTGCGCGAAGATCCGAAAAAAAGCGCGAAATCTCCCCCAACCGCATGTCGACGCTTCCCGTCACTTGATGATGCCGATCTTCTTGCGACCAGATTTCGGTCAGTTGTCTGACGGCTTTCGGCAACGCCTTTTCGAGGTGCAAGCATACCGTCATCTTTTCTTCCGCTCTCGTGCTGACCGGGCGTTTTGCGTCCTAAAGTGGGCCAGAATTTCGGGCCCTATGCACGATTAGTTTTTGCTTGTGAACGCGCAGGCGATTTGTAACTTGTCCCACGAGCCGGTCCGGCAACGGTGGTTCACAAGATGGCCGACAGGAACATTCCCATGGACCACCCATGCCTCTGAAAGCTGCCGCTCATGTCGAGGCCATGTCCGCCTTTGCCTTGGCAAGTTTCGGCGGCTGCGACCGGACAACCCTTGCCCAGAACGAGAGCGCTTTCCCACCCAGCCCCAGGGCGATCACCGCCGGCCAGGACGCGATTGCCCGCAGCCATCTCTATCCTGATCCGGACTGGACTGCACTGCGCAAGGCGATCGCGCAGGCCTATGGGATCGATCCCAATCTGATCTTGTGCGGCGCCGGTTCGATGGACCTGATCAGCTGCACCATCGCGGCCTTTGCGGGACGAGGCGACGAGGTGCTGGGCACGGCCTATGCCTATAATTTCGCAGCCTCCGCCGCCGCGCGTGTTGGTGCGGCCTACATCAAGGCGGCAGAGCACGATTTCACCGTTTCGACCGGCAGCATCCTGGCTGCCATCACGCCGGCAACGCGGGTCGCGTTCGTCTGCAATCCCGGCAATCCGACCGGCACCCGCATCCGCAACGCCGAGCTGCTGCGCTTGCGCGCCGCCTTGCCGCAGGATGTGCTTCTGGTGATCGACCAGGCCTATGGCGAGTTCGACGACCAAGACCCCGAACCGATCTTTGCGCTGGTCGCGCGTGGCGATACGGTCGTGCTGCGCACGCTTTCCAAAGCCTATGGCCTGGCCGGCGCGCGCGTTGGCTGGGGGGTGTTTCCGCCTTCGGTCGCGGCCGGAGTGCGCAAGATGCAGAACTCCAACCAGGTCACAATGACAAGCCTAGCAATGGCCGTCGCGGCCGTGGAGGACCAGGCCTATATGCGAGAAACCGTGGCCCGCACAGCGAGGATTCGCGACCAGTTCGCGCATGAGCTGAGGGCTAAAGGATATGACGTCCCGGAGAGCCGGACGAACTTCGTGCTGATCCGCTTCTCCGACGAAGCCGCCGCGGAGGCCGCAGAGAAGGCCTTATGGGGCGCCGATATCATTGTGCGCGGCCTGGGCGGCTACGGCCTCACGGACTGTTTGCGCGCGACGGTCGGCCCGCAAGAGATAATGGATCGGGCACTGCGCATACTGATCGACATGCACGGCGGATAGTGTTGGCTACCGCATGTTTTGCGACAGAAGCCTCGGGAGACTTGAGAGATGCCGTATTTGCCTGCCCGTGACTTTATCGGCTATGGCGACAAGCCGCCTGCCGCGCAGTGGCCCGGCGGCGCCAAGCTGGCGCTCAACATCGTCGTCAACTATGAGGAAGGCGCCGAATACAGCATCGACGAGGGCGACGGCGTCTCCGAGGCGATTCTGTCGGATCTTGCCGTGTCTCCGGCGGTGCCGGGTCTGCGCAACCGCAATATGGAATCGCTCTACGAATATGGCTCACGCGTCGGCATCTGGCGGCTCGCCTCGCTGTTTCAGGACAAGGACGTCATCCCGACATTCTACGTGGTGGGGCGCGCGCTCGAGCTCAATCCGGCGGCCGGCAAGGCGATCGCAGCACTTGGCAGTGACATCGTCTGCCATGGCTGGCGCTGGATCGATTACGCGCCGTTGAGCGAGGCCGAGGAGCGCAATCACATCGCGATGACCGTGGATACCGTCGAGAGCCTGACCGGCATTCGCCCGCTCGGCTGGTACACCGGCCGGCCCAGCCTCAACACAAGGCGGCTGGTGGCCGAACATGGCGGCTTCCTCTACGATTGCGACGACTACAATGACGACCTGCCCTATTTCGTCGACGTCGATGCCAAGCGGCATCTGGTGGTGCCGCATAGTTTCGACAACAATGACAGCCGGTTCTCGCGCGGCTCCGGCCTGGAGACAGGCAGCCAGTTCTTCGAATATGTCAGCGATGGTGTGGACTGGCTGCTGGCCGAAGCGGAACGGACGCCACGCATGATGACAGTGTCGCTGCACTGCCGGCTGGCAGCACGGCCGGGCCGCATGATCGGGCTCGCCCGCTTCCTCGACAAGATCAAGGCCAATCCAGACATCTGGATTTGCCGCCGCTCGGACCTTGCCCAACATTGGCTGGATCGGTTCGGCGGCTGACGCCATCAACCGGACCGGTCGGGCGAAGCCTTCACCCGTCCGTCAGTGAACGCGCTATTTGTTTGGAATCTCGTAGACCTTGCCGTACCAGGGCACGGCATCGATTTGATCGAGCGCCATGACGTAGAGCACATTCTCGTCGGGTTAGAAGGCAAAGTTCGGCACGGATGGCGACGGCACTGAAAGCGTGCGCCGCAGCTTGCCGCCCTCATCGACGACGAGGATCTTGCCTGGCGCACCGAGCGAGCGTGGGCTCTGGCCGATATACATCTCGCCCGCCTTGTCCATCTTGATGCCGTCAGGCCAGATGTGCGGCTGGTTCGGGAACAGATCATCGAGGCGCAGGAAGACGCGGCGGTTGTTCAGGGGCGTGATCGGGCTGGACATCGAACTCGATGATGATCCGGTTGTCCTCGGTCTCGACCAGATAGAGCATCTTGCCGTCGTTCGAGATGACGAGACCATTGGCGTTGTGCAGGTCGCGGCATCGATCAACGGCCCGCCCTTGCCGGAGCCGGTGAAATAGATGCCACCATCCTTGTCGGGCGCGAAATCATTCGGTCCGCTGAACGGATTGCCGTCCGTGTCCTTGTCATAGGCCGGCAGCGACTTGCCGTCGGCGAAGATGCGGCCGATCGTGTTGTTGTCATAACAAGTAACGAGGAACTCGCCGGTCGTTGTCGGCAGTACAGCCGAAGGGCCGCAGCCGTCCATCTTCCAGAAGATCGCGTTCTTCTTGCCGTCCCACACGTCCACGGAGCCGCGGCCGTGTTCAACGTAGAAGAGCTTGTCCTGATACCAGATCGGACCTTCGGCAAGCCACGCATCGTCATTGATCGCTTTGACGTTCGCCGCGTGCGTGAAGGACGTGAGAATGAGGGCAAACATGGTGCCCAGCAGATGCCGTTTGATCATGCGATCCCCCTTTGTTTTCAGGTGGTCGAAAATCTTCCTCGTTCAGCTCCGCCGGCGTCTCCGGCCGGCTTCGGTTTTCGTCAGTTGGCTCACTGGGCGAACGGGTGGCCGAGCTTCTACGAGCGCAGCCGCTTGCCCTCGGGGTCGAATGGCGGATGCGGCAGCAGGATTGCCTCATGCGGCCTTCCCAGTATGGCGACCGAGACCTTGTCGCCGGCCTTGGCGG
>NZ_RZRK01001359.1:0-804 GCF_003997835.1 Mesorhizobium sp. M7A.F.Ca.CA.004.12.1.1 | reverse complement strand
GCAGCCTGGATGACGCCCTTGAGGCCCTCGCCCACAGCCACTTCCGAAGGCGACTCACCTTCGCGCAGCGCATTGGTCGAATCGCAGATCAGCGCCAAAACGCCCTTGTCGCCATAGGCGCGGAAACGCGCCTCGTCGGTCTTCGGCCCGATCGTCGGCTCCGGATCGATCTTCCAGTCACCGGTATGGATGACGGTGCCTGCCGGCGAGGTGATCGCCAGCGACATCGGCTCGGGAATCGAGTGCGCGACCGGAATGGCTTCGATCTCGAACGGGCCGACGGTGAATTTCTCGCCCGCCCGGTAGATCGTCACCGGTATTTTCGGCGCGCCCTGCTCGCCTTGCCGCTTGGCCTCCAGCAGGCCGGCGCTGAACGGCGTCATCCAGACCGGCGCCTTCAGCTTCGGCCATGTGTCGAGCAGCGCGCCATAATGGTCTTCATGCGCATGCGTGATGATGATGCCGCGCAGATTGGCGAGGTTCTCCTCGATGAATCGCGTGTCGGGCAGCACAAGGTCGACGCCCGGCAGGCTGGCATCGGGGAAGGTCACCCCGACATCGATGACGATCCATTCGCGCGCATTGGGCGGCCCGTAGCCGTAAAGAGCGAAGTTCATGCCGATCTCACCGACGCCGCCGAGCGGCACGAAGACGAGTTCGGCGGTTTCCGCTTTCGCCATGATTTTTCCCTTCCTGGCCCTCAGGCCAAGCCCAAAAAGCAATTCCGGGAAAAGTTTGTAACGGTTTTCCCACCGGAGTTGCGCAAAAACAAACAGTTAGAACCGTTCATGAACGGCTCTATGC
>NZ_RZRK01001358.1:0-814 GCF_003997835.1 Mesorhizobium sp. M7A.F.Ca.CA.004.12.1.1 | reverse complement strand
GCCCTGCACATGCCGCCGCGCTTCGCCGTTCGACGCCGCCAGTCCGGCGGTGACCAGCAGCGACAGGATACCGACGCCGGTTTCAAGCGCCGTTTTGTCGACCTCGACGGTCGGCAGCGACTCCGCGAGCGCGCCTTCCTCGAACGTCTTGCGCGCCGTATCGCTGGCTTGCTCGGCGGCTGCACGGCCATGCAGCAGGGCGGTGATCTCGGTGGCGAGGATCTTCTTGGCCTCATTGATCTCGGATCCGCCGAGCCGTTCGAGTCGCGCCACCTCGTCCAGCGGCAGCGTCGTGTAGAGCTTCAGGAAGCGCGCGACGTCGGCATCCTCGGTGTTGCGCCAGTACTGCCAGAATTCGTAGGGGCTCAGCATCTCCGCATCGAGCCAGACCGCGCCCGAAGCCGACTTGCCCATCTTGGCGCCCGACGAGGTGGTGAGCAGCGGCGTGGTCAGCGCATAGAGCTGCGCGTCCTCCATGCGGCGGCCGAGATCGATACCGTTGATGATGTTGCCCCATTGGTCGGAGCCGCCCATCTGCAGGCGGCAGCCGAGACGCTTGTAGAGTTCGACGAAATCATAGGCCTGCAGGATCATGTAGTTGAATTCGAGGAACGACAGCGACTGCTCGCGATCGAGCCGCAGCTTGACGGAATCGAACGCCAGCATGCGGTTGACGGAAAAGTGACGGCCGACATCGCGCAGGAAATTGACGTAGTTGATCTCCATCAGCCAGTCGGCGTTGTTGACCATGATGGCGTCGTTCGGACCGCTGCCGAATTTGAGGTAGGGCATGAAGTTGCGGCGGATGCCAGCC
>NZ_RZRK01001357.1:0-814 GCF_003997835.1 Mesorhizobium sp. M7A.F.Ca.CA.004.12.1.1 | reverse complement strand
CCGTAGACGAAGTTCTCCTGCTGCCACTGGTAGCCGCCGAAGACACTGCCGACGAAACCCTTGGTATCGGTTTCAACGTCGAAATCCTTTTCTTTGGTCCGGCCGCTGAAGCCATAGCCGACGTTGAGACCGGCGTAGGGGCCGGCCCACGAAGCGACCGGAAGTTCAGCGATCGGCGCAGGTGCCGGCGGCTCTTCCGAAACCACGTCAGCAGCATAGGCAGTTCCGCTGAGGGCGAAGAGCCCAAGCGCAACGGCCAGCGGCCGTGCGAATTTGAGATTGGCTTGCATTGTTCTTTACTCCTTAAGCCACAGGACACAGGCTTGTTTCTCACGATCGCCATCTACCCGTCCGGGGGGTGAAACGGATCTGGCGTTCGTCGGTTCCAAATGTCGTGTCAAAATGCGGCTGAAGCGAACCTGAACTTGGGTCATTCCCCGGCACGAATGAGGCAGAACCTTGACGTTGCATCTTCGCAACAGCGAAATGGCAGGAACCATCCCATGCTGCGCTGCACACCGCTTGGTGCAAGGACTCCAGCACCCTATATTGCGGTCGTGCGCGCCCGAGTCCAGGGCGGGCCGGGATGTCCAAACGGCCGTTTCGCCACAATGCTGCCCAAGGTGCGAACACCATTTAACGCATGCCGGGCCATATTTCGCCGGCACCGCTTTTTCGGGCCGAAATTGAGGATTGACACCATATGAGCAAAGCCACTGTCACGGCGCTGGTGACGGGCGGGGCCAGGCGGATCGGCAGGGCGATCGTCGAGGATCTCGCCGCGCACGGTTTTGCCGTCGCCATCCATTGCAAC
>NZ_RZRK01001356.1:0-816 GCF_003997835.1 Mesorhizobium sp. M7A.F.Ca.CA.004.12.1.1 | reverse complement strand
TGCCCGCACCGTCCGACGTCGCCGGCGACCAACGGCACGGCTCCCGCCGCACCGGCGACCCCGCAGGTCCCGAACCAATAGTCTTCCACGCTTGAAACCGCGATCTGTGGTCGTTTGAACACAGTCGCGGCAAATGCAGCAAGATCACGAAGATTCGACAGGGTGAGGCGGGGCCTCGCGCTTGAGGCAGCCGCGCTTATTCGACTATAGATTGCGCGCGGCATTTCCGGCGCCCTTGGGGGGCGCTGGGCGACGCCGTGGGCAACAAGCATAGAACGATCGGATCTTCGCCATGCAGCTTCGCAGCTTCATTTTCCTGGGACTTTGCGCCGCACTCGGCATGAGTTCCCCAGCCTCCGCCGGCGTGCCGGCAAATATGGCCGCACAGCCTTCGGCTGAAACAACTTCTGCAATCAACGTCGCCGTCAAGAGTGATGCGTCGCAATTGAAGCTTCTCAAGAAGAAGAAAAACCCGACGCCCGACGACCTCGCCCAGATCAAGAAGATCGAGGCCAAGATCGTTGCCGACAAGGAAGCCGCCAAAGCCAAGGCGCTCGAAGCCAGGAAACTGGCGATGCGCGAGGCGGCCAAGGCCAAGGCCGACGCTGAACGGCAGGCGTTCCTGGCCAAGAAGGGCAAGGGCGCGCAGGCAACCCAGGTGGCCGATGCCAAGCCAGCCAAGAAGCTGGTTGCCAAGATCATCGAACCAATCGAACCGATCGCGCCGATCCAGTCGGCCGAGCCGCTTCCGGCAGAGGCGATGAACATCGCCCTGACCGGCAACAATGGCGAGTTGCGTAGCGAGGTCATCGGCCA
>NZ_RZRK01001355.1:0-817 GCF_003997835.1 Mesorhizobium sp. M7A.F.Ca.CA.004.12.1.1 | reverse complement strand
ACCCGTACGGGTCCTGGAAGACCAGCTGGATGTAGCGCCGCATCAGGCGCATGTCTTCGTGGTTGAGGGCGAGCAGGTTCTGGCCCCGGAACCAGCTTTCGCCGCTGGTGGGCTCGATCAGCCGCATCAGGCAGCGTCCGAGAGTCGACTTGCCGCAACCGGATTCGCCGACGAGGCCCAGCGTTTCGCCCGGCGCCAAGTCAAAGGACACATCGGCCACCGCACGCACATGGGCAACCGCGCGATCGAAGACGAGGCCACCGCGAACCGGAAAATCCTTGACAAGATGGCGCACGGAAAGCGCTGCCGCCGGCTTGGTTTCGACTTGAGTTTGCTCCACTGCGCTCATGGGGCCATGCTTCCACTGTCCAGTTCTGCCGCCGCCAGCGAGGCGCTATGGAAGGGCGGCAAGGTCGTCGCGAAATGGCAGGCCGAGAAGCGGCCGCCTATGTCGTGCAAAGGCGGATCCTCGGTCCTGCAGCGTGCCTCGGCATAGATGCAGCGCGGATGGAAGGCGCAGCCGCCCGGCAAGCGCCCAAGTGCGGGTGGCGAGCCATCGATCGAAAACAGCCGCTCGCGGCTTTCCTCGAGATTGGGGATCGAGGCAATGAGGCCGCGCGTATAGGGATGGCGCGGGTCGGCGAACAGCTCGGATACGCCAGCCTGTTCGACGACACGGCCGGAATAGACGACCGCGACGCGGTCGGCATGACCGGCGACGACGCCGAGATCATGGGTAATCAGCACCAGGCCAAGGCCGAGCCGCTCCTGCAACGAACGCAGCACTGCCAGTATCTGCGCCTGCACCGTCACATCG
>NZ_RZRK01001354.1:0-825 GCF_003997835.1 Mesorhizobium sp. M7A.F.Ca.CA.004.12.1.1 | reverse complement strand
GCCTATTTGAGCACCATCGAAACGAACATCAATTTGGAGGACTACCATGAACCCGATCCGCGCTTTCCGTAACTGGCGTATGTACACCGAGACCGTCCGCGAACTGAACCGTCTCAACGCACGTCAGCTCAGCGATCTCGGCATCAACCGCGCCGACATCGAAAAGATCGCCCGCAGGGCTATCTAAAGCCACGTCTGGTCCGCTCCGGCGGACCAAGCCGTGGAAGCCAGAGCCGCACCAGACGACTTTTGTCGCGGTTCCGAGCCCGCTGGACCCAGTCCGGCGGGTTTTGTCGTTTTGGGGCCGGCAACTGCATGCGGCTCGACAGCAATCTGAGGTTGACCTCAGCTTTCAGCATGGCATTTTGATCCTGCGGGTATCGGTTGGCGTGTGGGAGCGCGTTGACGATCCGAGCCGGCAAGACGCTGACTCTGAAAGGACTGTGCGCTCTCATGTTCGATGATCTTACGGACAGGATCTACGAGGCCGCGTTCGTGCCGGATTTATGGGCGGGTGCGCTCGAAGCGGCCAGCGAGCTTTCGAGTTCGGCTGACGGCGCGATCTTCCTGTTCAGCGACGGCTCCCCCGTTCGCGGCCGGTTGAGTGACGAGTCTCCCGGGCATGGCAATTCCCTTGAAACCGTCCGCTCCCTGTTCGATGAATTCATTGCCGGCGACAGCTGGAAATTCTCCGATGCGATTCAGCGCATGTGCAGCCTGCAACCGGCGAGTTTCGTGCAGGTCGAAGATTTTCTGACTGCCGACGAGCTCGAGCATGATCCGGTACGGATACAATTGAGGGCGGCAGGTATCGGCGCTCATATC
>NZ_RZRK01001353.1:0-826 GCF_003997835.1 Mesorhizobium sp. M7A.F.Ca.CA.004.12.1.1 | reverse complement strand
ACTGACCACCGTGCCGCGCACACGCAGCGCGTCTGCGGCCTGGGCGGCGCCTGCGCCGGCGACGGAAAGGCTGGAAATCGTGCCGAGCACGACCATGACTGTCTTCAAGTTCATTGCAAAGATCCTTCCGGGAACGAGCCGGCTGGAACCGGATGGTTTCACGCCAGCGACCCGGAGATAACGAATGGGCGCGGCGAAACTGCCGGCAAAAGGCCAATCGCTTCTTCAAAACAACTTGATCGCGACGTGTGCGCGAGAGGGCCGCGCCAGGCACCTGGTTCACGATCCCGTGACGGCCCTTTTGGCTCTTGGCAAATCGCCGGCGAGAGGGCATCTTCCCGACCGTCTCAGGCAACACTCCTCATTTGATCAAACTCTTTCAGTCATGGAGTTGCCAATGCCCCATAATGCGAAAAGCGAACCCCTCTCCGAACCGGCAACCAACGGGAGCGGGCCAGATTACAACACCCTCAGAGCGATGCGGGAGACCCGCGGTTACAGCGTGGAAGAGCTCTCCCTGACATGCGGCCTGGCGGTGGACGAGATTGAGGATATCGAAAGCGGCAGAGTGACCGACCCGTCGAAGCTGCGTCGTATTGTGTCCGCGCTTCACCTTCCCCAGGAGGCTCTGATCACCCCGGCTGCGCCGACGCCGGCGGCGCAAGGTCGATCGCTGGCTTAGATCCGCACCACGGATTCCAGAGAACCCGCCAAGGCTCCTTGGCGGGTTTCTTTGTACCTGCCGCAGCGTCTGCTTCAGCCTGGGGCTTGCCGATTTGTATGCCGCACGTGCTTATACGCGCGGCGGCCCCCGGCTGCCGAACCG
>NZ_RZRK01001352.1:0-827 GCF_003997835.1 Mesorhizobium sp. M7A.F.Ca.CA.004.12.1.1 | reverse complement strand
GCCGCATCTGCCCTATGAGCGCCCGCCTCTGTCCAAGGAGGCGATGGCCAGCGATGCGCCCGAGATCAAGGCGATCGCCAGCGACGCAATTCTGGCCGAGAAATCGATCCGGCATGTCCATTCCGTCCAGGCCGTGACGATCGATCGCGCGGCGCATGCGGTGCGTCTGTCGGACGGATCGGTCCTGCCTTACGACAAGCTCCTGCTGGCAACGGGTTCGACGCCGCGCAAGCTGCCGATGCCCGGCCTTGGCGCGCACTGCGTCTATCTCAGGACCTTCGCCGACGCGCTCGCGATTCGCGCGCACCTCACCCCCGGCAACCGGATCGCCATCATCGGCGGCGGTTTCATCGGTCTCGAACTCGCGGCCGCGGCCCGCAAGCTCGGCGCTGATGTCACCGTCATCGAGGCGCAGCCGCGCATCCTGATGCGCGGCGTGCCGGCGGAGATCGCCGAAATCATCCATGATACGCATGTCGCCGAGGGCGTCGATATCCTGTGCGGGGATGGCATCGCATCCATCGCCGACGACGGCAGACAGGTGCGCACCACACTTGCCGGCGGCCGGGAAATCGTCGCCGACCTCGCGATCATCGGCATCGGCGCCGTGCCGGTGACCGGGCTTGCGGCCGAAGCGGGGCTTACGATCGACAATGGCATTGCAGTCGATGCCGAACTGCGCAGCAGCGATCCCGACATCTTTGCCGCCGGCGATTGCTGCTCGTTTCCGCTCGCCGTCTATGGCGGCCGTCGGGTGCGGCTGGAAGCTTGGCGCAACGCCCAGGAACAGGGCGCGCTGGCGGCCAGGAACATGCTCGGTGCCGGCG
>NZ_RZRK01001351.1:0-828 GCF_003997835.1 Mesorhizobium sp. M7A.F.Ca.CA.004.12.1.1 | reverse complement strand
TGCGTTAGGTTTGACTAAATAACCTGTCACCTTTTGCCCACATTGCGCTGGTAAGGGCCAACCCTACGCGACGTCCATGGCGTCCGAATGAGTGCGAGTTCGGGAACAATAATGGCAGACAGAACCCAGCTGAGAGTAGCCGACAACAACGACATCGCTGACGATGATCCGTTCGCGGAACTGACCAGGATCATGGGATTCGACCCGCGCCAGCCGGTCAGGCCGCAATCGCCCGCCCAGCCGCAGGCCCCAGCCGCCGATCACGGGCTCGAAGAGGGCGATTTCGATATCGATCTCGAAAAAGAAATGATGGGCGAGTTCGGCGCTGACGACAGCGACGCCGCTCCGGTTGTTCAGGCTCATGAGCCGACCTTCGTGCTTGAGCCGGCATTCGAAGCGGCTGACGCCAGCGCGATGGACGATGAGCTTTCGGTGTCGCTCGACAACGATTTCCAACTGGACATGGCTGAGATAGACGATCACGTCGCCGGCGCCAGCCATGCGGTCGCAGCTGAAGCGGCGCCGTCCGTCGAGCCGGCTTTCGCGTCTGATTTTGACGATGCCGTCGCCGGTTCGCTTGAGGACGTCTCTCCCTTCGAGGACGATCATTCGATGGCGGACGAGCTGGCCATTTCGCTCGACCAGGACCTCCGGATCGATGAGGAAGCCGAAGAGGCCCAGTACGCTGAAGAGGCCCAGTACGCCGTTGCCGACACGCCCGCTTCTATCGAGCCAGTTGCCTCCGATGACGAATTCGACGATGCGGTGGCAGTCTCGCTTGAAGACGAGCTGGTGCTCGACGACCATTCGGCGGCCGAACAGTCATTC
>NZ_RZRK01001350.1:0-828 GCF_003997835.1 Mesorhizobium sp. M7A.F.Ca.CA.004.12.1.1 | reverse complement strand
GCGCCGACATGTTCGGCCTGTCGCAGCTTTATCAGCTGCGCGGCCGCGTCGGGCGTTCCAAGGTGCGCGCCTATGCGCTGTTCACGCTGCCGGCCAACCGCAAGCTGACCGACACCGCCGAGCGCCGGCTGAAGGTGCTGCAATCGCTGGATACGTTGGGCGCCGGCTTCCAGCTCGCCAGCCACGACCTCGATATCAGGGGCGCCGGCAATCTTCTTGGCGAAGAGCAGTCCGGCCACATCAAGGAGGTCGGCTTCGAGCTCTACCAGCAGATGCTGGAAGAGGCCGTCGCCGAGGTGAAGGATTCCGGCGAAGTGCAGGATGGCGGCTGGTCGCCGCAGATTGCCGTCGGCACGGCGGTGATGATCCCGGAAAGCTATGTTCCGGACCTGCAGCTCCGGCTGGCGCTCTACCGCAGGCTTGGCGATCTCGAAAACACCGAGGAAATCGACGCTTTCGGCGCCGAGCTGATCGACCGCTTCGGCCCGCTGCCGGACGAGGTCAAGCATCTGCTCAAGATCGTCTTCATCAAGGCGCTCTGCCGCAAGGCCAATGTCGAGAAGCTCGACGCCGGGCCGAAGGGCGTCGTCATCCATTTCCGCAAGCGCGAATTCTCCAACCCGGTCGGGCTCGTCCGGTTCATCGGCGAGCAGGGCTCGCTGGCCAAGATCCGGCCGGACCACAGCGTCGTCTTCGTGCGCGATTGGCCAACCCCCGAGAAGCGATTGGCGGGCTCGGCGGTCGTCATGACCCAGTTGGCGCGGCTGGTGGAGAAGGCGGCGTAGCCGGCCCAGGCCATTCGCCAGCGCTTGAATTCCGGTCTAGAAT
>NZ_RZRK01000134.1:0-10274 GCF_003997835.1 Mesorhizobium sp. M7A.F.Ca.CA.004.12.1.1 | reverse complement strand
CATCTCCCCCTCCAGGGGGGAGATCGAATGTCACTTCAGCTTTCGCCAATCACCAGTGCAAAAGAGGAGCCGTCGCGAAGCCGATCTCCTCACGAGAGACCAAGGGGAGATCGAGTCCCGCTTAACCCGCGCTCTGCGGATAGCAAATAATCGACAGATAGCGCATCGGCAGTTTCGTCAGTTGCTCCGGCCCGTGCGGCGCGTCGGCGTCGAAGAACAGGCTGTCGCCGGGCTTCATCGGGTAGAGGTTGCTGCCGTGCCGGTAAACGACCTCGCCTTCGAGCATGTAGAGGAACTCCATGCCCTCATGCTGGAAGGTCGGGAACACATCGGAATCCTCGGTCAGCGTGATCAGATAGGGTTCGACGACGACGCCGCTGGTGTTGGAACCGATATGTCCGAGCAGGTTATACTGGTGGCCGGCGCGGGTGCCGCGGCGCTCGACATCGAGACCTTGGCCGGCCTTGACGAAGACGGCGCTGCGCTCTTCCTCGAAGCGGCGGAAGAAGGCGGTGACCGGAACGCCGAGCGCCCGCGACAGTGCCTGCAAGGTGGTCAGCGACGGCGAGGTGATACCATTCTCGATCTTCGACAGCATGCCGAGCGAAATGTCGGTGGCGACCGCGAGATCAGCCACGGTGATGCCGAGCTTCTTGCGGAAGGCCCGCACCTCGCGGCCGATCGCCACCTCCAGCACTTTTTCGCGCGTGTCGCGAATGGCATGCGGGTTCTGCGTCAGCGGCGCGCGGATGGTCTTGCCGTCGGCCGAGACCTTTGGCAGCGGCTTGGCCGTCGCACCGGCAAGACCAGCCTTGGGATCGGAAACCTTCTTCGCCATGTCGCCCCCGGCACTCCTGGGATTTATTTCACTCTAGGTGAACATGTCAGGTGCCGATACAGGAGCGCAACTGCGACGGCAAGTCGCGTGAACGCGCATGCGCATGATAATGATGTTTGGCCGCGTCCGGTTTTTCGCGGGAAATCCACATCGGCGAAACCTTGTTTCAGCATCGGGCTGTTGACAGCACGAAAGGGCCAATTACTGTCCTGTGAGTGAAATTTGTTTCGTAAGAGCAATTCCGGGACAAGCGCATAGCGCTTTCCCCTCGGGAATTGCGTCAAGACAAAAGTCGAAACCAGATCGGGAGGCCTGCCATGAAAAGTCGCGTTGCCGTCATCGGAGCCGGCCCGTCCGGCCTGGCACAGCTCAGGGCCTTCAAGTCGGCGGCCGACAAGGGCGCCGACATTCCCGAAATCGTCTGCTTCGAAAAGCAGTCGGACTGGGGCGGCCTGTGGAACTACACCTGGCGCACGGGCCTCGACGAGCATGGCGATCCGGTGCACGGCTCGATGTACCGCTATCTCTGGTCGAACGGACCGAAGGAGTGCCTGGAATTCGCCGACTATACTTTCGAGGAGCACTTCGGCCGGCCGATCGGCTCCTATCCGCCGCGCGCCGTGCTGTGGGACTACATCAAGGGACGCGTCGAAAAATCAGGCCTTCGCAAATGGGTGCGCTTCAACAGCCCGGTGCGCATGGTGACGTTTTCCGACGAGACGAAGAAATTCACCGTCACCGCGCATGACCGCACCAACGACGTCACCTATTCGGAAGAGTTCGACAATGTCGTTGTCGCTTCCGGGCATTTCTCGGTGCCCAACGTGCCCTATTTCGAGGGCTTTTCGACCTTCAACGGCCGCATCCTGCATAGCCACGATTTCCGCGACGCGATGGAATTCAAGGGCAAGGATATATTGATCATCGGCCGCTCCTATTCGGCCGAGGACATTGGCTCGCAATGCTACAAATACGGCGCCAAATCCATCACCTCCAGCTACCGCTCGAAGCCGATGGGTTTCAAATGGCCGGAGAATTGGAAAGAGGTGCCGCTCTTACAGAAGGTCGTCGGCAAAACCGCGCATTTCAAGGATGGCACCACGAAAGACGTTGATGCCATCATCCTGTGCACCGGCTATCTCCATTCTTTCCCCTTCCTCACCGACGATCTGAAGCTCAAGACCGCCAACCGCATGTGGCCGCTCGACCTCTATGAAGGCGTCGTCTGGGAGAAGAACCCGCAGCTCTCCTATATCGGCATGCAGGATCAGTTCTACACCTTCAACATGTTCGACGCGCAGGCCTGGTTCGCCCGCGACGTCATCATGGGCCGCATCAAGCTGCCCTCGGCCGAGGCGATGGCTGCGCACGGCGCGAAATGGCGCGCACGCGAGGAGACGCTCGAAGACGCCGAGCAGATGATCTGGTTCCAGGGCGACTACACCAAGGAATTGATGGACCAGACCGACTATCCGGGCTTCGACGTCGAGGCGGTCAACCAGACCTTCATGGAATGGGAACACCACAAGGCGGAGAACATCATGGGCTTCCGCGACCACGCCTACCGCTCGCTGATGACGGGCACCATGGCGCCGCTGCATCATACGCCGTGGCTGCAGGCGCTGGACGATTCGATGGAGAGCTATCTCGAGGTGAAGGGCGTCGCGGCGGAGTAGGGCGGCGCCTGCTACCCCAGCCTTGCCCTGGCCTTCGCCGTCCAGGCGCCGAACAGCCGGTCGGCGACAATGCCGATGAAGGCGATGGCCAGACCCGCGACGATGCCGCGGCCGGAATCGGCCTTGGACAGCGCGATGAACACTTCCTGGCCGAGATCGCGGGTGCCGACCATGGCGCAGATGATGATCATCGCCAGCGCCATCAGGATCGTCTGGTTGACGCCCAGCATGATCTCCGGCAGCGCCAGCGGCAGTTGCACGCGAAAGAAGGTCTGGCGCGGCGTGCAGCCCGACACCTTTGCCGCCTCGATCAGCGCCGGCGGCACCTGCCTGATGCCGTGATTGGTGTAGCGGATGGCCGGCACCACGGCGAAGGCAATGGTGGCGATCATCGCCGTGACATCGCCGACCCGAAACAGCATCACCACCGGAATGATGAAGCAGAAGGATGGCAGCACCTGCAGCGTGTCGATGACCGGCGTGACGATCTTCTCGAAGCGGTCGCTGCTTGAAGCCATCAGCCCGATCGGGATGCCGACCAGGCAGGCGATGAAGGCCGAGATACCGCAGAGATAGACGGTTGCCATGGTCTTTTCCCACAGGCCGGTGATGGCGCAGAAGGCAGTCAGCGCTGCCACCAGCGCGGCCAGCCGCAGGCCGGAGAGCTGATAGCCGGCAAGGCCGAGCAGGAACACCGCGCCCAGCCAGGGAAACCCTTCGCAAAAGGCACGCAGCGGGTTCAGCAAATTAAGGATCAGCGCCACGCGGAACGCTTCGATCGTGTCGAAGAAATTGATCGTCACCCAGTTCACCGCTGCTTTCCACAGCGGCGCGGTGGTGAAGGTGATCGCTTTTGGCACTCCCGCGAAGGCCGGCACGAACAGGCCGAGAAATGTCGTCACCACAAGGATGGCGATCGCCAGCGTCAGATTGGGATAGCGCTGCCAGAAGCTCGGGCCCGCCTGCTGATGGGTATTCCCCTCTGCCTGCTTGTGCGCGATGGCCTGGCTCAGCCGGTCGAGCGCAATGGCCAGTGCCACGATGGCAAGGCCGGCTTCCATCGCCTCGCCAACCTTCAGTGCGCGCAGCGCCAGGAGCACGTCGTAGCCGAGGCCGCCGGCGCCGATCATCGAGGCGATGATCACCATGTTCAGCGCCAGCATGATCACCTGGTTGACGCCGACCATCAGTGTCGGCCGTGCCGAGGGCAGCAGCACTCGCCACAGTTTCTGCCGCGCCGTGCAGCCTGCCATCTCGCTGAAATCGTCGATCTCCGACGGCACCCGCGACAGGCCGAGCATCGTTGCCCGCACCATCGGCGGCGTGGCGAAGATGGCGGTCGCGATCATCGCCGAGACCGGGCTGTTGCCGAACAGCAGCAGCATCGGGATGAGATAGGCGAAGGTCGGAATCGTCTGCATCAGGTCGAGGGCAGGGGAGACGATAAGCCTTTCGGCCCATGGCCTGCGCCACGCCCAGATGCCGGCGAACAGCCCGGTGACGATACAGAACGGCACGGCGATGGAGATCAGCGCCAGCGTCAGCATGGCGCTGGTCCATTGGCCGAACAGGGCGATGTAGAGGAAGCAGCCGCCGACCAGCAGGCTGAGTTTTCTGCCGCCAGCGGCATGACCGGCGAGGAAGGCGGCGGCGCAGACGCCGACCCAGGACAGGCGCGGCAGGATATAGGCGTCAGCGCCGTGGCCGATCTTGAAATTCTTGGCCAGTAGATTGAGCGCGAAATCGAGGGGAACGCCGAGCACAGCGGTGATCGAGCGGGTCAACCAGGACAGGTTCGACTTGATCCAGCGCATCAGCGCGCTGACCCAATCGGCGACCGGCACGACGGCACTTGCCGGATAGTTGACGGCCCAGGGCAGGCGGTCCTGCAACAGGAACACGACAAGCACGGCGCCAAGCGCTGCCGCCCAGACCAGCAGCCAGACCTGAATCGGTCGCGACCGCGTCTCGCTGGCGCTTGCTGTCACCGTCATGCGCCGACCCTTGAGCGATCGATGCCGGCCAGCAGATCGATCACCGCTTGCGGCGTCACCTCGCCGATCGGCTTGCCGGTGCCGTTGACCACCGCGAACGGCTTGTTGGCGGCAACGATACCGGCCGAGAAGCTGGCGATCTTGGCCTCCGGCGCCACCGTTCCGCCATGCTCCGAGCCGTCGCAGGCGCGCATTAGGCTGCGTGCCGAAATCACCTTGGCGCGGTCGACGTCGCGGGTGAACTCGGCGACATAGTCGGTCGCCGGATTGACCACCAACTCCTCCGGCGTGCCGATCTGGATGACCTCGCCATCCTTCATGATGGCGATGCGGTCGGCCAGCCGGATCGCCTCGTCGAAATCATGGGTGATGAAGACGATGGTCTTGTGCAGCATGGTTTGCAGCCGCATCAGCTCATCCTGCATTTCGCGGCGGATCAGCGGGTCGAGCGCCGAGAACGGCTCGTCGAGGAACCAGATTTCCGGTTTTGTCGCGAGGCTCCGGGCGATGCCCACACGCTGCTGCTGGCCGCCGGACAATTCGCGCGGATAGAAATGCTCGCGGCCACGGAGCCCAACGAGTTCGATCACCTCGCGCGCCCGTGCCTCGCGTGTCGGCCGATCCTGCCCCTGGATGCTGAGCGGGAAGGCGATGTTCTCCAGCACGTTGAGATGCGGCAGCAGGGCAAAATTCTGGAACACCATGCCCATGCGGTGTCGTCGCAGCTCGATCAGCGCTGCATCCGAAATCTTCAGCAGATCCTTGCCTTCGAATTCGACCTTGCCGTGGGTCGGCTCGACCAGCCTCGACATGCAGCGCACCAGCGTTGACTTGCCGGAGCCCGACAGGCCCATGATGATGAAGATCTCGCCCTGGCGGATTTCGAGGTCGACGGCGCGCACCGCGCCGACAAGTCCGGCAGCTGTGACGTCGGCCATGCTGGCCTTGCCGTCGCGTTCGCGGATGAAATTGGCCGCGTTCGATCCGAACAGCTTCCAGACATTGCGGCAGGCAAGCTTTATCGGGCGGGCATCTTTTGGCGTGCCCGCCCCCTTGGCGCCCTGTTCAGTCTTGTCCGTCATTCAAACGTCCTTCTGGAGCACAAGAACCGAGGCCCGCCTGATCAACTGCCGGGTCTCATCTTCCAGTCGGAACGATCACTGCGCCCAGGCTTTCCAGTCGGCCTCGTGGGCGGCGATCCAGGCGGCGGCGACGTCTTCCGGCGTCTTGCCGCCGAGATCGATCTCGCCGCTCATCTTGTTGAGCTCGTCGGTGTCGACCGTGTAGGCCTTCGCCACCTTGTAGGCGACCGGCCATTTGTCCTTCATGCCGGCCCAGGAGTACTTCCAGATCTCGCCATGCGGCTTGCCGCAATCATATTTGGCGTCGGGGTTGGTGCCCCATTTCGGGTCGTTGTAGCACTCGGCCGTGTATTCGGGGAATTCAACCCATTCGCCCTTGTATTTGGCCGGCGCCCAATGCGGCGAATAGATCCACAGCATGATCGGCGCTTTGCGCTGATAGGCCGAGTCCAACTCGGCGAACATCGCCGCGTCGGTGCCGGCATGGATGACGGTGAAGGGCAGTTTCAGCGCTTCGACGCGCTCGTCGTCAAAGCCTTCCCATGTTACCGGGCCGCCGAGATAGCGCCCCTTCGGTGCGGTCTCCGCCGTCGAGAAGGCTTCGGCGCATTTCGGATCCTTCAGCGCTTCCCAGTTAGGCAGGCCGGGGCACTTCTCCTTCATGTATTCGGGAAACCACCATTCTTCCTTGGCCTTGGGGCCGAGCTTGCCCAGCCGTTCGGTCTGGCCTGTCGCATCGGAGGCCTTCATGGCCTCGCCGGCGGTCGTGTCCCAGAATTCCATGCCGACATCGAGATCGCCATTGGTGAGACCGGTGGTCAGGCTGGAGAGGTAGTCGGCGGTCGGATATTCGACGGTATAGCCGAGCTTTTCCAGGATGCCGCCGAGGATCTTGGCGTTGAGGTTGACGCTGGTCCAGTCGAACAGCGCGATCTTGATCGGATCGTTGGATTCCGGTGCGGCGGCTTGGGCGGAAGGTGTCAGCAGGCTTAATGTCGCGAGCGCGACGGCGCTCATCGAGAGTTTCGAGATCTGGCTGCGAAATGACATGCTTGTTCTCCTTCAAGCTGTGAAAATTATCGTTCGTTCCCTTCTTGCGGCTTTTTCTTGATTGTGTTGGAAAGACTGGTCTTTGCGCAAGACCGTCGGCGCCAAATTATTGCCCCGGCTTTGGCCAGTGCAGGCAAGATGGTGCTCAGTTCTGGTGATAATGGAACAGGATCGGAGTGTCGGCGTCATGACTGCCGACGGATCACTGAGGGAGCGGTCATCTGCGGATCGATTGCCAGTCCTGCGGCGCCCTGCAAGGTGCGAGCCATCAAGGTCGTATGATCTCGGCTACCCGCCTGGTAAGCCCCATCTCGCCAAGGCCGTTTCATAGGATGAAATTATATATACCAAGGTTCATGTCGCGCAACGACTAACGCTTCGCGAGACGTACAAATTCAGACTGCAGGCGAAGCTGAGCTCTTACCAGCAGACGTAGCCGCCATCGACAATCAGGTCGAGGCCGGTGACGAAGCTCGCTGCGCGGCTGGCGAGGAACACCGTCGGCCCGACCATTTCCTCCGGCGCCGCCATGCGCCCCATCGGCGTGTCGCGCTTGAAGATCTTCACCTCTTCCGCCACCTCTGGCCGCTTGTTCATCGGCGTCAGCGTGTAACCGGGACTAACCACATTGACGCGCAGGCCGCGATCGGCCCACTCCATGGCGAGGCTCCTGGACATGTGGATGACGGCGGCCTTCGAAGAGTTGTAGTGCGCCTGCGTCAGGCCGCGGTTGACGATGGTGCCCGACATCGAGGCGATGTTGATGATCGAGCCCTTGCCTCGCGCCAGCATCTTGCGCGCTTCGGCCTGACAGGACAGGAACACGCCGGCGACATTGACGTCGTGAACCTTCTGCCACGTCTCCAGCGGCATCGTCTCGGCGGGCTCGGAGCCGGCAATGCCGGCATTGTTGACGGCGACGGTGAGCGCACCGAGTTCGCTCTCGACGCGATCGATCGCCGTCGCGAGATCGCTCTGCGATGTCACTGTACCGGTCAGCACCAGCGCTTTGCGGCCGAGCGCCGTGATCCGGTGCGCGGTTTCGTCCAGCCCACCCTTCGATGCATGGCCGAAACAGGCGACGTCGGCGCCTGCCTCGGCCAGTCCGATCGCGATTGCCTGGCCGATGCCGCTGCCGGCGCCGGTGACCAGCGCGACATCGCCGTTCAGTTTGAAAAGATCCATCGAGTGCCCTCCCTGGCCCAGGGAGGGTATGCGCTGAGCCGTGCTTCGATCAAGCGCTCGCGCGCAAATGGCTCAAGCGGCGTCGATACTCAGAAATAACCGCTCGACGCGGCCGTGGCTTCCTTCGGGATTTCGACGCCATCGACCAGGATCTTGTCGACCAGTTCGTGGTGGAAGCAGACCAGCCCCTTGATGCGCTCCGCCTCGTGCACCGGCTCGGGATAATACCAGACCAGGTTCTCGTGACGCTTGGCCTTGGTCGTCACGTGATAATAGTTGGAGATGCCCTTGTAAGGACAGCGCGAAATGTAGCGGCTGGGCGCGAACATATCGAGCCGCGTGTCGGCGATCGGCAGATAGTGGCGCACCGGATGGCCGGTCTCGAACAGGAACACGCCGCGGCGTGAATCGGCGACCTGTTCGCCGTCGAGAATGACCTGCACGCGCCGCGACGACGGCAGGCAGTCGACCCGGCGGAACGGATCGCGGGCGTGGACGAAGATCTCCTCGTCCTCCTCGAACCAGTGTCCCATCTTACTCCAGGTGAACGACATGTAGTCGGATATCGGCGGACAGCCCTTGACCGGATCGAGATAGCGCCAGGCCGCGTCCTCGACCAGCGTGATGCCGGTGTTGAGTGAATAGTGGGTGGCTGTGCCCTTGAACGGGTCCTCTGTCGTCGTCTTGCTCGGCAGCAGGAATTCCTCGCGAACGTCGCCGATCGGGAAGTAGTAGACCGGCAGGTGATCGGATTCGTAGAACACCAAGGCATTGGTCGTATCGGCCACGGTCATCGATCCCACCTGCACACGCAGGCGCTTCTGCGTCGGCATGGTGAAGGCTATGTAGCCCGGCTCGAATTCATACTGCACGATGTTATCGAGCAGTGGAAAATGCGGCCCACGGCCGCGCAGATGGGGCTTGCGAATGGTAGTCTCCCGTTTTGTTTCTTTTGTCATCGGGCGTTGGGGCATGATCAGCTCAACGACACGCGGTCGAGCAGCAGGCCGGCCGCGATCGGCGGAAGGCCGCTGACATTCTTGCGCACCGGCACCAGCAGATCGGGGAAATAGCTGAAGATGACAGGCGTCTCGTCGAGCAGCAATTTCTGGATGTCGGAGGCGGCAGCGCGCTGCGCGCCGGCATCGAGCGCCTTGAGATAGCTGGTGACCATGCCATCATAGGCCGGGCTCTTGAAATGCGCCGCGTTCCAAGGGCCGTCGCTGACCAACGGGCTCTTGAGGAAGATGTTTGGCACGCTGCGATGCGCGTAGTCGGTGATGCCGAGCGGGCTGTCCAGCCAGTCCGACTGGCCGAACACCGCTTTGCCGTAATATTTGTCCTGGTCCTCGATGTTGAGCGAGATGCGCGCACCGATCTCCTTGGCGAAATTCTGGAACAATTGCGCATAGCCCGGAATGTCGGAATAGCGCAGCGTGGTCAGCGTGACGTCGAAGCCTTCGGCGAGACCCGCCGCCTCGAGCAACTGCTTGGCCTTGGCGATGTCCTGGACGCGTTGCGGCACCGACTTGTCGGTCGCCGGGAAGGCCGGCGCGAACGGGCTGTCATTGCCAGTCGCCGCCATGCCGCGGCACAAGCCGTCGACCAGCTTGGCGCGGTCGATGCACAGCGCCAGCGCCTGGCGCACGCGCTTGTCGGTGAAGGGGCCGGTGTCGCAGCGCATGTGCAACTGGCGGTGCGCGGTCGAAGCGACACGCAAGACGGTGATATCAGGACTGTTCAGCACGACCTGGCTGACATCGAGCGGGACGGCATCGAGAATGTCGACCTCGCCGGCCTGCAGCGCCAGGATGCGTGGCTGCACATCGCCGTAGAACTTGAATTCGAGCCGGTCGGGCAGCGCCTTCTCACCCCAATAGTCGGGGTTGCGGATGAAGGTCGCGCCGACCTTTGGCGTGTAGCTTTCCAACCGGAACGGTCCGGTGCCTTCGAACGTCTTTTCGTAATCGCCCTTGTAGCTCGCCGGCAAGATGACGGCGTTGTAATTGTCGATCGACACTGAATAGGGAAAGCTGCCATTCGGCGCATCGAGATGGAAGGCGACGGTGTGGTCGTCGACCTTCCGGGTGCCGCCCTTCGAAAGAAGGCCTTTGAACACCGAAAGCGCGTTGGAAGCGCCGTTGGGATCGGCCAGCCGGTCGAAGGTCGCGACGACGTCGTCGGCCTTGAAATCCTCGCCATTGTGGAATTTCACGCCCTTGCGCAGCTTGAAGGTCCACACGCTGCCATCCTCGTTCGGCGCCCAGCTCTCTGCCAGCACAGGCTTCAAAGTGAGGTCCGGCTGCGTGATGCAGAGAAACTCGGCGGTTTGGAAAACCAGCTGGTAGCTGCCGCTGTCATAGTAGGTGACGGGATCGATGGCGCCGCCCGGCGTCGCCACGCCGGCGCGCACCGTGCCGCCCGGCTTGCCCTCGGCGCGGGCCTGCTG
>NZ_RZRK01001349.1:0-828 GCF_003997835.1 Mesorhizobium sp. M7A.F.Ca.CA.004.12.1.1 | reverse complement strand
AGCGTTCTTTCCCAGGGATGGCAGCGATGCCATCGGGGCAAACGCAGACATGAACACGATCGGCTGGCCGAATTTCAGGAGCCTGAATCAGGAAGGCATTGTCTTTGCCATAGCGGTGGTGCTGTTCGTTGCAGCGGCCATAGGCCTGCCAGGTTTCATCGATCCCAACAATCTCGTCGCCATCGTCCGCTCCGTGTCGGTGCTGGGCATCCTTGCGCTCGGCATGGCCGTCGTCATCATCGGACGCGGCATCGACCTCTCCGCCGTGGCGATCATGGCGATGTCTGTCGCCTGGTATCTGCAACTTCTGAATTCGGGAACGCCGGACGGGCTGGCCTTCGCCTATGTGCTGGCCGGTGTGCTGGCCATCGGCCTGCTCAACGGCTTTCTCGTCGCCTATGCCGATGTGCCCGCGATCTTCGTGACGCTGGCGACAGGCTCCTTCGTCTTCGGCTATGTGCGCTCGCAGCTGATCACGCAGGATGCGGTGCCGGTGCCGCAGGGCCACTGGGTCGAGCTGCTCGGCGGCCTGCGCTTCCTCGATATTCCGGTCGAGGTGTTCGTCTTTGCCGGCCTCGCCTTCCTCTTCTTCCTGTTCCTGCGCTACACCAAATGGGGCCGCTACATCTACTTCGCCGGCGACAATCCGGTTGCAGCCCGCAACATCGGCATTCCGGTGCGGCCGATGCTGGTGCTGCGCTATGTGCTTTCCGCTTTCGTCGCACTGGTCGCCGGCCTGCTGACGGCGGCGAGCCTGCATTCGATCAACACCCGCGTCGTCAATTCGACGCTGCTCTACGACATCGTGCTGGTGGCGGTGATCGGCGG
>NZ_RZRK01001348.1:0-828 GCF_003997835.1 Mesorhizobium sp. M7A.F.Ca.CA.004.12.1.1 | reverse complement strand
GGGAAAAACAACGCATCTGCTGATTTCGGTCGCCCCGGAAGAGGCCGGCGATCCTGTGCTGAATGCCGCCCGCGCGGGAATCCTCACTCAAATGCCGGTGCTTGAATGGATCGGCTATCTCTCCACCGTCGGCGTCTACGGCAATTATGACGGCGCATGGGTCGATGAAACGGCGGAATGCCGGCCGGTGTCGAAGCGCTCGGTGATGCGGGTGGCCGCCGAACGAGACTGGCTGGAGCTGGGCCGCGAGATCGGCCGACCGGGGGCGATCCTGCGCCTGTCCGGCATTTACGGCCCCGGCCGCAACGCGCTGGTCAATCTGGAAAACGGCACTGCAAGGCGGCTGGTCAAGCCGGACCAGGTGTTCAACCGCATCCATTGCGACGACATTGCCGGCGCCCTGTGGCAGCTCATCGAAGGCAATACAGGCGGCATCTTCAACGTCACCGACGACCTGCCGGCGCCGCCGCAGGATGTCGTCGCCTATGCCGCTTCGCTAATGGGTATCGAACCGCCGCCCGAAATTCCCTTCGACGCCGCCCAACTTTCGCCCATGGCGCGGTCCTTCTATGGCGAGAACAAGCGTGTCGCCAACGCGGCGATCAAGGCGGCGGGTTATTCCCTGCGGTTTCCAGACTACCGCGCCGCCTTCGATCATATGTGGGCAAGCGGCGATTGGCGTGACGGCGAAGCGCGCAGCCCGATGAAGCGCTGACGATCGAAGCCGCGGGCGCGGCGTGCTATGATTCGGCCTTGGGATTGCGGTGGAGAACCGGGTTCATGAAGACAGCGATGAGGCTATCTCTAGGCAAAACGCCCCTGTTGGCC
>NZ_RZRK01001347.1:0-829 GCF_003997835.1 Mesorhizobium sp. M7A.F.Ca.CA.004.12.1.1 | reverse complement strand
CGCATCGAGACCAGCCTGCGCGACGGTGAGCCGCTGCCGCTGGTGGCGCTCGAAGCGCCATGCCTTCTGCGCACGGTGGCAACCGAAACGCTCGACCGCGCCGGGCTGTCGTGGCGGATGGCCTTTTCCAGCCCGAGCCTTGGCGGCATCTGGGCAGCGGTGGCGGCGGGGCTGGGGCTGACGATCCGCACCGACATCGGCCTGCCGGCCAGCGTCAGCGCAATGACGCCGGAGATCGCCGGGCTGCCGGCATTGCCCAAAATGGCGTTGGTGCTGCACCAGAAGGATGCTGAACTGGATCCGGTGGCAGCGCGGCTAGCCGACATATTGTTGCAGGCGGCGTTGCAGGCGCTGCCACGGGACGAGCGGTTGAAGGAGGTCGCTTAGACAGCCGGAAAGGTATCCAGTGTCGCGTTCCGTCCCCTCTGTCCTGCGGACATCTCCCCCGCAAGGGGGGAGATTGGATGTCGCGAGTGCTCTCGCGAATCTTCAACGTTGCAAGAAAGGCGCCGTCAGAACGAACTGCTGATCTCCCTCCTTGCGGGGGAGATGGCCGGCAGGCCAGAGGGGGGTGCTGTCCCGCCAACTTTGCGGAGAATTCCCGCGAGCAAAGAGGCTCATTCGAGCCCGACCGCTTATTTGCGCTTGTTGGACCTGCCGGCGAATGGATTGTCCGACGTGCGCAGCGCGATGCGGATCGGCACGCCGGGCATGTCGAAGGCTTCGCGCAGGCTGTTGGAGAGATAGCGGACATAGGATTGCGGCATCGCATCGGGCCGCGAGCACTGGACAACGAAACCCGGCGGCCGGGTCTTGGCCTGGGTGACGT
>NZ_RZRK01001346.1:0-830 GCF_003997835.1 Mesorhizobium sp. M7A.F.Ca.CA.004.12.1.1 | reverse complement strand
TGTTCGCCGACGGGTTCACCCGCCTGCACGGCAAAGCGAGCCTTGTCATCGCCGCCAACATCCTCAGCCACCGCATCAATTTGGCCGAGCGCGCCAGCGCCGTGCTGTTTGCCGATGCCGCCGGCGCCATGGTGATCAGTCCTTGCGATGACCCGGATCGAGGCATTCTCGGCGCTTCGGTGGATTCCGACGGCTCGCGCTACGGGCTAATCCAGATTCCCGCCGGGGGAAGCAACACTCCGTTCCATGCCGACCTCGACCTCGCGCAGACACGGATGACGATCACTGACGGCCGTGAAGTATTCAGCAAGGCCGTGGAGATGATGACCGCCTGCTCGAGAGATGCGCTCACTGCTGCCCGACTGAGGCCGCAAGACCTCGATCGTTTCGTGCCGCATCAGGCCAATGCGCGCATTTTCGACGCGGTCGGCAGGAACCTCGGCATCGCTGATCACTCGATCGTCAAGACGATCGCCGAATATGGCAACTCTTCCGCCGCGACGATCCCGCTCTCATTGTCGCTGGCCCATCGGGCGCAGCCGTTTCGGCCTGGCGAGAAAGTCCTCTTGGCGGCAGCGGGTGCGGGTCTCAGCGGCGGCGCGCTTGTGGTGGGAATTTAGCAAAGCAATGCTTGCGCACAGGACTGCTCATGAATGAGACTATGAGAATGGCTCAATACGCAAATAGTCGCCGGCAAGCTCCATAGAGCTGGGGTCCGTGCGGTGCTCCGCGATGTCTAAGTATCGACCCGCTTGCTCAAATCGCAGCGCTCATCGAAGGCCAGCAATACCTCATGCAGAGCGAAAATCCCCAACCGCCCGTTTCAAAGA
>NZ_RZRK01001345.1:0-832 GCF_003997835.1 Mesorhizobium sp. M7A.F.Ca.CA.004.12.1.1 | reverse complement strand
ACGTTGGACGGGATCGGCAAATATCTGCGCGACGAGATTGAAGAAGCTCCGGAGCCGGTTGCCAATGTCAGCGAGATCCTGCGCGACAGCAACGCTGACGTGCTGGTTTCCTACCTGCCGGTGGGTTCTGAGGAGGCAACTTGCTTCTATGCCGAATGCGCACTCGAGGCCGGCTGCGCCTTCGTCAATTGCATACCAGTTTTCATCGCCTCACGCCCGGAATGGCGCCGGCGCTTTGAGCAGCGAGGACTGCCGCTGGTCGGCGACGATATCAAGAGCCAGGTCGGCGCGACCATCGTGCACCGGCTGCTGGCCAATCTCTTCCGCGAACGCGGCGTACGCATCGACCGCACCTATCAGCTGAATTTCGGCGGCAACACCGATTTTCTCAACATGCTGGAACGCGAGCGGCTGGAATCGAAGAAAATCTCGAAGACACAGTCCGTGGCCAGCCAGTTCGATGTTCCCCTGGAGCCAGGCAATATCCACGTTGGGCCCAGCGACCACGTACCGTGGCTGACCGATCGCAAGTGGGCCTATATAAGGGTGGAAGGCACGACTTTCGGCGGCGTGCCGCTCAATGCCGAGCTCAAGCTGGAAGTCTGGGATTCTCCAAACTCGGCCGGCGTGGTGATCGATGCGGTACGCTGCGCCAAGCTGGCGCTCGATCGCGGCATGGCCGGAGCGCTGACCGGTCCCTGCAGTTATTTCATGAAGTCGCCTCCCGAACAGTTCACCGACGCCGAAGCGCGGCAGCGCACGCTCGCTTTTATCGCAGGCAAGGACGAGCCTTTGCTCGATGCCGCGGAATGACGACGACCTTCTTTCTGAT
>NZ_RZRK01001344.1:0-840 GCF_003997835.1 Mesorhizobium sp. M7A.F.Ca.CA.004.12.1.1 | reverse complement strand
GATGTGCGCAAGCTGCGCCCCGGTATCGTCTTTGGCGCCGACATCATCGCCGGCTTCCCGACCGAGACCGACGAAATGTTCGAGAACTCGGAAAAAATTGTCGAGGAGTGTGGCCTGACCCATCTCCACGTCTTCCCCTTCAGCCCACGCGAAGGCACGCCCGCCGCGCGCATGCCGCAGCTCCGCCGCGAGGTCGTCAAGCAGCGCGCCGCCCGGCTGCGTGCCGCCGGTGAAGCTGCCTATTTCAGGCATCTGTCGTCGCTCACCGGAACGCGCCAGTCGATCCTGATCGAGCGCGACGGCCTTGGCCGCACCGAGGGTTTTACGCTTGCCGCACTCGGCACGGGCGCACCGGGTGAGATCGTCGAGGCTGAGATATCAGGCCACGATGGTAGCAGGCTGATCGCGGCGCCCCTTGCCGCCCGCGCCGCCTGAGAACGCAAAGCATGGCTGGTTTTTTCAAGAAGATATTTTCGTTCGGCAAGAAAGAGGTTGTCGAGGAGCGGATCGACGAGACCGCCCCGCTGCCGCCGATCAAATGGGAAGCACTCGATGCGCTGAAGCCGGCGGCCGAACAGGTCGTTCCGGAGTTCTTGAAGCGCGACGAGCCGCTGCCCGAGGCGGAAACGACGCCGGCGCCGGTAGTCGAGCCGGAGGTAATTCCTGCGCCGCAACCGGCGCCTGTCGAGGAACCGGCGCCCGAGCCGGAGCCAACCATCCCGCCAGTACCGGAGCCGGCTGTTCCCTCAGAGCCAGAACCTCTGCCGGAGCCCGAGCCGGAAGAAGAACCAGCGCCCGAGACGCCAGCCGAGCCGCCGGCGCCCGAGGAGATACCAACAC
>NZ_RZRK01001343.1:0-843 GCF_003997835.1 Mesorhizobium sp. M7A.F.Ca.CA.004.12.1.1 | reverse complement strand
TCTGTATGAGGCACAGGATCGGCCAAAACGTCGTTTCTCGTATGAATTCGGTGTCGACGGTGACGAAATCCGACTTTTCGAAAGCGGCGAGAACGGTCTCGAGTTCTTTCTGGGTGGTGATGACGTGCATCAAATCGCTTTTGACAGGAGTAAGGTCTTCCTAGATTTCAGCCGCCGGGGCTTTCGTCAAGCTTTGGCACCGCCATCGTCAGGTTCCCGGACCATCGGAATCGTCGTTTCTCCTGGCCAGCCGCGCGAAAACCGTCGAAGTGCGCAGAAGCGCGGTGAAGCGGCCGCGCCTGCCTGCCGGCACACCGGACCGGGCCTGCATGCGGTAAAGGATGACGGCGATGAAGATCGCATAGACCACCGCGCTGAATACAAACAGGGCGCCCGGTCCGAAATATTGCATCGCCGTCGAGGCGGCGAACGGGCCGCCAATGGCGCCGAAGGAATAGAACAGCATCAGCGCCGCGTTGATCAGCACGAACTCGCCCGTGTCGGCGCGATCGTTCGAATGCGCCGCCGACAGCGAATAGAGCGGCATGGCGAAACAGCCGAAGATGAAGATGAGGATGAAGTTGAGCGCCGGATTGCTGCCGGCGATGAACACCAGCGCCAGCGCCGAAAGCATCGCGCAGCAGGTCGTGATCAAGAGCACGCGGCGCCGATCCCAGCGGTCGGAGAGGTAGCCAAGCGGATACTGGATGATGGCGCCGCCAAAGATGCCGACGCTGACGAAGGTGACGACATCGGCGACCGACATGCCGATCTGCTCGGCATAGACCGGCGACAAGGTGCGAAAGGCGCTGTTGGTGACGCCGACGGCGATGCAGCCGAAGC